>CACZTG010000240.1 GCA_902783995.1 uncultured Ruminococcus sp.
CGCCGACAAGAACAGCGTCCGAGACTGCGGAAATTTCACCTGTCGCGAGGTTATACACACCCGAAGTTAAAACAACGAGCGCAGTCATTGTACAAACAACCATTGTGTCGGCAAACACTTCAAATATGCCCCACATACCTTGTTGTACAGGCTCAATTACATTTGAGTTTGAGTGTACCATAACCGACGAGCCGAGACCTGCTTCATTTGAAAAGACGCCTCTTTTAAAGCCTTGTGTCATAACCGTGCTGATAACATATCCAACACCGCCGCCGAGAACTGCGATAGGCTTAAAGGCGTTTACAAAAATCGCTTTAAACGCGGTGCCGATATGAGCAAAATTCACGCCGATAATTATAAGTGAGCCGATTACAAAAACAATGACCATAAAAGGAACGACCTTTTCCGCAAACGAAGCTATACGCTTTAAACCGCCGAGTATGATAAGACCGGCAAGAATCATAATTATAACACCTATTATTATGCTGTAAAGCGATACGGCACTTTCACCCGAACCCATAACCGTTATGGCAGACAGCGACTTAATATCAAAAGCGGCGGTAATATTTGCAACAATTTTATTGACCTGTCCCATACAGCCGATACCGAAAGAAGCGAGAACCGCGAAAATTGAAAACAGCACAGCAAGGACAGAGGCAAGACCGCCGCTGCCCCTGAACTTTCCAAGACCGTCCTTTATGTAATACATAGCGCCGCCCGACCACTCGCCGTCGGCGTTTTTGCGGCGGTAGTATATACCTAAAATATTTTCGGAGAAGTTTGTCATCATACCGAAAAATGCCGCAATCCACATCCAGAATACCGCTCCAGCGCCGCCGATATGAATAGCCGCGGCAACGCCGGCAATATTACCCGTGCCGATTGTTGCGGCAAGAGCCGTGCAAAGCGCCTGGAAAGGCGAAATCGCTTTTCCTTTTGTGTGGGCGATAACTTTTTTGTCAAAAAGGCTGCCGATAGTGTTTTTCCACCAGTGCTTTATGTGAGAAATTTGAAAAAACTTTGTACATAAAGTTAAAATGATACCTGATGCAATAAGCAGCCATACACCGATTTTTGTCCAGACAAATGTGTTGATAACATCGTTAAATTCCGCTAATTTTTCCAAGAAAAGCATATATATTCCTCCAAATTAATAATATACAAAAAAACGGGCTGTGAAAACTCACACCCCGGCAAAAGAAAAATACAAAAATACATATATGATATATTATGTATCCGTCCTTTTGCCTGAGAGATTAGCCGGCTGTTGTTATGCCGGCGTTGCACCTTCGGCACCCGCTTTTTTCGGCGGGCTTCTCCGGATAGTCATCTGCATACAGTCCTCACCCTTTTGAAAAAGGGAACCTGAGAGTGTTACTCCTTCGGTTGCGTAAACGCATTTCCTGCATACGTCATCTGACTTTATTAACCATTTAAGTATAGCATATTATTTTAAAATTGTCAATACTTTTAACAAATTTGTAATAAAGATTGACTTTAAAACAATCTTGTAGTATAATATACATATAAGTTTTTAAGTGACCGGAGGTTGTCAAAAAGAATGGAAAAGCTTTTTATATGCGGTTTTTTTGCGGACGGAAAGAATATTTATAACGGTCAGTTAGTAAAAACACATGAAACATACAATTTGCTGAAAGACAAATTCGGGGAAGAAAAAGTTGATTATGTTGATACTTATAACTGGAAAAAACATCCGTTTAAACTTCTGAGAAATTTTTTTATAGGAGCAAAAAAAGCCGACTTTATTATTATGCTTCCCGCTCATAAAGGTGTTAAGGTTTTTTCATCGTTATTATTGATTGCAAAAAAAATATTTAAGTGTAAAATTTTTTACGATGTTATAGGCGGATGGATTCCGGGAATGACAAAGGAAAACATAAAGCTTAAAAAGCGCCTTAAACAGTTTGACGGCATATGGGTCGAAACAAAAAATATGAAGGCTGAGCTTGAAGAGCAGGGTTTTACAAATATCGGTATAGTGCCTAATTTTAAAAATATAACCCCTCTTAAAGAGGACGAGCTTATTTTTAATACGGAAAAACCGTTTAAATTTTGTTTTTTTGCGAGAGTTACAAGGGAAAAAGGTGTTGAGGAAGCCGTTACGGCAATAAAAGAAATCAACAATAAATACGGTAAAAATACGGCGATATTTGATATATACGGACCGGTTGATTCCGGTTATATTGAAGGGTTAAAAGAAACGTTTGACGAAAGTATAAGGTATATGGGTGTTGTGCCGCCGGAAAAAAGTGTTGAAACGCTGAAAAATTATTTCGCGCTTCTTTTTCCGACTTACTATCAAGGAGAAGGCTTTCCAGGAACTATAATTGATGCCTTTTTATCGGGGACGCCTGTGATTGCAAGCAACTGGAAATATAATGCTGAAATTGTACAAGATAAATATACAGGGTTGATATTTGAGCATAATAATATCAATGCTCTTATAAAGAGTATAGATTATAGTATTAAAAATAAAAACTTGATGAATAAATATAAGTTTAATTGCATTCATGAAGCAAAAAAATACCAAGGTGATGAAATAGCAAAGATAATAGAAGATTTGATTTATAAAAGTTAGGGGTGATTTAAACAGTGTCGATAAGTTTATATAATTTAAAAAAATGGTATCGTATGCTTACCGGCAGAAGCGTACTTCATGTGAATCAAGATATAGGAAAAAGCTTTGAAGTGGGTGAAATAAAGGGTTATTATAACAATCTTACCGAAAAAGTCACAATGGAGCCGGTGCTTTTAACAAATGAAAAACTTCCGAAATTCGAGGCAGAAAGCGGCAAAACGGTGTTTTTTCCTGTCGCGATTTTTCAGTATGGACTCGGCGCGTATGACCTTTATTTACAAACATCAGAAAATAAATATCTTAATAAATTTAATCAATGTGTAGAGTGGGCAATGGCTAATCAGGAAGAAAGCGGCGCATGGAGTAATTTTTTCTTTGTATATAAAGATGATCCGTACGGCGCGATGTGTCAGGGAGAAGGAGCGTCGCTGCTTTTAAGGGCGTATAAGGAAACAAATGATGAAAAATATCTTGAAG
>CACZTG010000241.1 GCA_902783995.1 uncultured Ruminococcus sp.
ATTCGGTGAGGCACAGTATAACCATGATATAAGAAATATGGAAATGAGCTTCCGAAGCTCCGGCGGTGAGGACTGGAAAAAATATGCGGGAATACCTCCTTTCTTCTATCCTTCACATTCAACCTCTATGATTCTGTCCGCTATGCCGGGCGTATATGCCAAAAAGGTCGTAGCATTTGGCTTTAAAGGCAGTGAGAGAACAGATATTTACGGTACAGACGGACAAAATGACTATAATAACCCGTTTTCAAACGAATGTATGCTTATTGAGCTTTCAAACGGCGGTATTGTCAGAATATGCGAAAATCGCTGTGTGGGCTGGACAGCGCCCGAAACCTATATTACTCAATTTTACGGAGACAGCGCAGGCTATGAATTCTCTGTCGCAAGACACAGCTTGTCACGCTGGAATCCGGAAGATGACCATAAAACAATCATGACTGACGTTACAAAGCTTCTTCAGCCCGAATCTGTATCAAAGCTTATCAATGAAAATTACGATGAGGCTATTAAGAAAATTTCATCAGGCGAAGGCTTCTTTGAAACAGCTCCGATTCAGCCGACAGAGCGTTTGCCTAAGGAATACGAAGGTATTCATAACGGACATAACGGTACTCACCATTTCCTGATAGATGATTTCTGCCGCGCATATGAAACCGGAAAGCTTTCGCCCACAAACATCTGGGAGGTTGCAAGATACAATATCCCAGGTCTTGTTGCGCATCAGTCGGCATTAAACGGCGGTCAGCCTATGGATGTTCCGGATCTCGGAAATCCTCCTGAGGATTGGGAAGTATTACCGTGGGACAAGCGATAAATAAAAGCCGTAAAATGTTATTTTAATGTATTTTATTCCATTGACATTACCACGCAAATATGGTACAATAAATATGCAGATGATTTTAACTTATTGGAGGAGATGATTTTAATGCGGAAATTAAATACTGTTCTCATAAATAACAGAAATTTCGGTATAAGCTATCAATCCGATATGACAAAAAACGAATTGCATACACATTCATTTATTGAAATAGCTTACACTCTTTCGGGGAAAGCCATACATATTCTTAACGGTAAATCAGAGACAATAAAAGAAAATGACTACGTTATCATTGAGCCTGGCACCAAACATCAGTACATAAAAATCGGAACGGAAAAGCTTTCCGTAATAAACTGTATTTTCACTGCCAGCTTTACTTACCCCTGTGCCACCGTAAATTCATTTTATGAATGTTTGCAAAACCCATCGTTAAACATCATTTCCAACAACATAAAGCCCGAGCAGATAAGCGGTATATATCATGACACTACCGGAGTTGTGCGGCAGTTATTTCTTCTTTTGCAGGACGAGTATAAAAAAAAGGACTATAAATACGCACTTATCGCACAAGAGCTGTTAAATGTAATTATTTTGCTTACGGTAAGGTCGCTTGCGCCCTGTGCCGCAACAAGCACCTTTATTTCGGAAACGATAAAGGATTATGTATCCGTTCACTACGCGGAGCATAATGTTTTACAGGTGATAGGTGAACGGCTTAATTACAGCGTTCCTTATTTAAGTAAAAAATTCAAAATCGAGACCGGTGAATCCTTTAAGTTTCACCAGAAAAAGATACGAATAAACGAAGCAGCATCGCTGCTAATACATACCAATCTGTCAATAGATGAAATATCAGCCCTTGTCGGATATACGGATATAAAATATTTTATAAAAGTCTTTACTCAAAAGCAAGGTTTATCACCTTCGAAATTCAAAAAATTATATGGCTCATCAATCAACAAATCTTTGGGGCTTGTATAAATTAACACAGACAAATTTATATTTTTTCTATTCTGTAAGCAAGTGGTGCGGTTTCAAAAGAAAACCGCACCACTTATGCTTATAATAACAAAATCTTATTTGGGGCAGTAATGAATATAGGCATCGGATATTTCTCCCGTTTCCTCCGACAGCTTCATAACCGTCCCTCCGAGAATGGGCGTTCCCGCAGAATTGCTGTCCATCAGCGGCGCATAAGCCTGCGCGCCGAAAATTGTTCCGTCCTGTTTTCTGAAATTGATCCTGTCATACTCGCCTATCTTTTGCCCGTACTGAAAACGTACGCCGTCATATACAACGCTGGCACTGTTACAATGCTCATGTCCAACCAAAACAGAATCCGCGCCGAGCAGCTTCATTCCGCTGTAAACACTTCTGTCCGTATCCCACGGTCCTTTGAGATTTCTGCCGATATATCCGAAATCGGTATCCCGTTTATCGGCGCGTTCGTCAATGTTAAGCGGTGAAATAAGGTCGTGGCGTTCATTTACCTCTCCGTTATTTACAAAACCGTATGTTTCGTGAAGTGCATCTTCAAACACCGCAGGCTGGATATGAAATGCAAAAGTGTATTTTATATTTTCAAAATCTTCATTTATGTGCTCTGCCGCTTCCGTGTACCATTCAATCTGGTCATCACCAAAGCCGGCGGTCTTTTTTGAATGTCCGTTATTCAGGGTTGCGTCGCTCATTGCTCCGCAGCCGTTGCTGTCGAGCATAAATATTACCCGTTTCAGCTCACCGCCCTGAACAATTCCAATGCTGTAGTTTCCGTTTCCCGTCAGATTTCTCTGTTTAAACAGACAATTTTCACAGCCTTCAAAGTATTCGCATTGCCAATCCGCTCCCATACTGCTTTCATTGTCATGATTGCCGAACACAGGTGCCCACGGAATACCGTATCCGTCCATGAAATCCGCAAGCATTTTAAACGATGTGCCTGCGTCATCATACTTTCCGTAAACCAGGTCGCCTGTAAGAAGAATCAAATCGGGATCTACCTCTTCTATCACGTTTCTTAAATCTCCGAAAAGCCTTTCCTCCATATATTCAGGCTTCCAGAACTCTGACGCAACCGTGCCTAATGTTGAATCCGCCCGGCGCTGATAGGAATCAATGATCTGTGTATCCGTAAGCTGAAGTATTACGGCTTCTCTTCCGCTTTCTATATTGACCGTGAAATCAACATAGTCCCGGTACCTTGCTTCATCTTTCTTTATGTAGCTTATTCTGCGCGAAATCGGACTTATGCTCACCGGTCCGTCCCACAGGAATACCTTCATCTCATCAACGGTATCGGTATCAAGCTCAGACGGTACGGTAAATGCCGCGCTGCATGCTCCGCTTTCACCGGACTGCACCGTTTTGCTCACGGTCTTAAGGCCGATAAGCTTATCGCCGCCGAAGAAGGATAGTACCAAAGTACCCTTTTTTGCCGTTCCCGAGCTGTTTTCATAGCTCAGAACAACATCCACGTCCGAACCCGCCGTTACATCGGATAAATCCCGAACAGGCGCTCCGCCAATGTTTACGGCGCTTATTTCCATAAAATCCGATAACTCATTTGCTGCCGTGAATGTAAGTGTAATATCCTCTCCCGGTTTGTCGCCGAAAATGTTTGCAAGAGTGCCGGACAGCTTTAATGTATATTCCCTGTTTAACCCCAGCGCGGTGTCCGGTTTAAGTACATACGACGTCCCCGATACAAAGCCCTCGCAGGATACGGTATTATTTTCACTGTCTTTAAGCACAATTGACGAGGAATTTGCCGTGTTTTCGTCAATAAGGCATCCAAGCGGAATCTTAATGCTCTCCGCAGCAGTTGTAACAACCGATAAGCCTGCTGTTTCGTTGCCGAATCTATCCGTTACGATGATTTTGTCTGCGTCAAGCGAAGGAGCCGGCATATAATATTCAAGCTTTATATCGTCCATAAGAACAGACGAGCCGCCGTCAACCATGAACATTACGGCTGTTACGGAATAAGGCACCGAGGCGCCCGTCACAGCGAAGTCTGCTATTTTGTTTCCCGCAATATCTTTTACGGCAGTTGAAACCGTCCTTCCCACAATGTCAAATATTAAATCGACATTATACCAGTCCGCCGCGTTAAGAGGCATATATGCGCCCTCTCCGTTTACCGCCGCGGGAGTACCTGCATTATCCGTAATTCTGAAAAAGGCATATTTATCATTTGTAATATCCGAGGATACGCCCGGAATAGCATTTACCGTAACATCGTCAGTTACTGTTTCGGGTTTGATTTTAAAGCTCAGCTTCAGCATGCCGCGCTGCTTTTCTGTCGCGGCTGTTAAAAGCTTTTCATTTGCCGGCATGTATACAAGACCGGACGCTTCCTCTGCGGCTCCCGTTGCGGGGTTATCGCCAAGCCTTACCACCTGACTGCCAAGCACATTATCCGTTTCCAGACTGTATGCTTTGCCTACGGACGAATTATATCTGAAGGGGGTGTCTGCCCCGAAATAGCAGCCGCCTGTATAAACCTCGGAACTGCCGCCCGTTGTCATGCCCTCCGCTGCCGAACCGGTATATGATGAGGTAAAGCTTTCTTCATAAATCAGTGTTTCTCTTACGGCGCGCTTTATATGTACATTATCAATATATACGGTCGAGTCTTTGCTTATTCCCAGTGCCGAAAGCTTTAAAAAACCGAGCGTTTCCTGTCCGTCAAAGCTTATAGGAGATCTGCGTGCAATTAATTTACCGTTATTTGAAACCGTAACCGAATAATAACGGTTATCGCAGTCAACCTTAACGCTGATATCGTACCATTTTTGTATTGAATTGACACCCTTTATTATTCCTTGCTCAATATTATATTTATAAAGCGTGTTATAATCACGGTAGCCCATATATACCTTATTGTTGTACGCCGAAATAATATTGTGCTGAGCAGTCTTACTGTCCGGGGCAGAACCGTCATATGTATTCATGGACATACAAAACTGAATCGGATTGCTGCCTACCTTTCCCGGACAAAGCTTAAAATCTATTTTCCATACTCCGCTTGTATGCTTTGCGGAGCCCTGTCCCGGAAACGCTCTGCCGAGACCGTAATCAGAATATAATTTTACATTCCCGTCCTCATTTTTTTTAACCGTATTTATTTTCAGACAGCGACTTCCGCCGTAATCCGTTATCTCGCAGAAGTGATAGATCTCATCGGCAGGATCTGCCATCGCATATACGGTATCGGCCGCAACCGGACGCCAGCCCGCATTAAACAGCGCCGTCATTGTGGACTCGGCACCGACCGCACTTGTAAGACTGTATGCCGAAAAATCCTCGCCGAATTCCGTGCCTGTGCTTACTGTCGCCGCAAAAACAGCAGGAACGGATACAAATGCCGCCGCTGTCATAACAACTGCCGCTGTCAGTATAAGACAAATAATTTTTCTTAATTTCATTCTGTACTCATCTCCCTTA
Organism: uncultured Ruminococcus sp.; assembly: GCA_902783995.1. The sequence continues at coordinate 5,267 of CACZTG010000241.1, forward strand.
CTTAAATAAACCAAAAAATATTATACTCTGTTCTTTAATTACCTTTCCTCAATATTCTTTCAAAACAACCCTTCCGAGCAGTCCCACCGGCAGTTTTTCCTTGCCGTACCTGTTTTCAAGGCTGCCCGTTACGGCAACTTCAAGGCTGTTTGTACCGTTTTTGACATATTCTGTCAGGTCCGTAACATAAGGCGCCCACATATTAAAGCCTATATATTCACCGTTAAGATATATTTCCGCCTGTTCCGCCGCAGGACCCAAATCGAGAATAATTTTATTAACGCCGCATAAATCCGCTTCAAATTCTGTCTTATAGCGCAGCGTGCCGCAGAAGCCTTTTAACCTTTCTTTTTCTGCCTCTGAGCCGGGCCGCACAATATCGGAACCTATACGCCACTCTTTAAGCTCGGTTTCTTTTTTCGGTGCGCCAAACCTGTAAGTAAAATGAAGAGACACCTTCCGAGACGGATTTTTACCGGC
>CACZTG010000242.1 GCA_902783995.1 uncultured Ruminococcus sp.
GCGGAGAGGCAGAGATTCGAACTCTGGGTGCTTTCGCATCACTAGTTTTCAAGACTAGCTCCTTAAACCACTCGGACACCTCTCCGTGAATTACTCATATATTATATCATAGCTTTTTACAAAAGTCAATATCTATTTTTTATAAATTTTTAATTTTAATGATGAAAATCAGTCTGTTATAATACACAAAAAAACGGTTGTTTTATTAATTGAAAAACAGAGGGTTGTTTTATATAATGTTTAAGGAAAAGTATAATGGAGGAGATTTGTATGATTAAAGCCGTAATTATAGGATTTTCGCATATGCATGTAAACGAGGTGGCGTTATATATTTCGGAGCAGCCCGATTTTGAGCTTATCGGCGCTGCCGATGTGAAATCGGATTTACCCGAAATTCCGCCGCTTCGCTATACACCGAAATGGAATCTTGAAAATGTTAAAACAAACTATTGCAGTAATATTTATGACGATTACAGGGCTATGCTTGATGAGTTAAAGCCGGACATTGCCTTTGTTTTGTCCGAAAACCGTGACAAGCCCGAAATTGCGGAGGAATGTGCTAAAAGAGGCGTAAACATAAGCATTGAAAAGCCTGTTGCCGTAAGCCTTGAGGAAGCTAAAAAAATTAAAGCTGCGGCGGATAAATACGGCGTAGAAGTTGTAGTAAACTGGCCTGTTGTTTGGCGTGAATATGTTCACAGAATGAAAAACGCCATCGACAGCGGAATTATAGGAAAACCGATAAAGCTCCGCTACATAAACGGTCATACGGGACCTCTCGGCAAAGGCGCGAAACACAGAGGTGTGAGTGAAAACGCCGAGGAAATGACGGACGAACAGAGAAGTAAAACGTGGTGGCACAGCCTTTCTCACGGCGGCGGCGTTTATCTTGACATAAGCTGTTACGGCTGTCTGTTTTCAAGATGGCTGTTAGGAAGCGGCGAAAAGGCAGCTATATCCTACGGCGCAAATTTAAATACTCCCTTCGGCGATACGGAAGATAACTTCGCGGGCGTTATAAAATATGACGATAAAATGGCTGTTGTTGAAGGCACATGGACAACGCCGAGAGCGGTTATCCCGTCGGGACCTATGGTAATCGGCACGGGCGGCGTTATAACCTGCACGGGCGGAGCGGAAAACGCGCCTGATGTCGCGGCTTACGATATATACGGAAATCCGCTTGAAATAAAAAAAGAAGCCTTTTCCGATAAATATAAAAATATGCCTTGTCACTTGGCAAATCACGTTAAAACAGGCGAGCCTGTTCATGAAATGCTTACGCTTGAAACAAATCTTGAAATTATGGCAATGATGGACGCACTCTCAAAAAGTTCAAATAGCGGAAAAGAGGAGAAAATCTGTGAATAAGGGTTTGATTGCCGATATTGAAAGAGCTTCTACTCACGATGGTTACGGTATGAGGACTGTTGTTTTCTTTAAGGGCTGTCCGCTTTCTTGCCTTTGGTGTCATAATCCCGAATGTATATCCCCCGAAAAAGAGCTTATGTATTACCCCGAAAAATGTATTCATTGCGGCAAATGTGACGAGGGCTGCTATTCGGGAGCAAGAGTCATCTGCGGCAAAGAATATACGGCGGCGGAGCTTTTTGACGAGATAATGCGGGACTATGACTATTACGGTGAAAAAGGCGGCGTTACCTTTTCGGGCGGCGAGCCGCTTTTGCAGAAGGATTTTTTAAAAGAAACGATTTCAATTTGCCGCGAAAACAAAGTGGGCTGCGCGGTAGAAACCTCACTCATAATTTTTGATGAGGAAATTTTTAAAAACCTTGATTTCGTAATGGCGGACCTTAAAATATGGAACAGCGAAATCCATAAAAAATATACCGGCGCAGGCAACGAAAAAATAAAGGAAAATTTTATGCGGCTTAATAAGCTTGACATACCGATAATTGCGAGAACGCCCGTTATACCGGGCGTAAATCAGGATATTGAAAAAATATCGGAGTTTTTAAAAGGTCTTGAAAATGTAAAGAAATACGAGCTTTTGCCGTACCACCCGCTCGGAATATCAAAAAGCAAAGCGCTCGGAAAAGAATATAGAGAGTTTGAAGTGCCGTCCAAAGAATATATGAAGGAGCTTGACAAATATGTATTCATACGCTGAAAGATTAAAGGAAATGCGTGAAACAAAAATACGCCATACGCTTGAAAAAAGAGCGCAGAACGGCTATACCGACCTTGATGATTTCGGCACAGTGCCGATTTCGGAGGGTTACGAGGCTACGCCTTGGTATAACAGCGCAAACGGCAGCTTTTACGGCTTTGACGGTATGTGTGAAAACTTTTGCCGTGTTATTGACGCGCACGAGCCGTACATAGATAAAAATGAAATGCTGTGCGGCAGATGGCGCGATATGCTTGTAAATTACAGAGGCGATGTGCATTATCTTCCCAACTGGCTTAAAAAGAAGCCGAAAATTATGGAAATGATGAAAACCTCAACGGCACAGTGGTCAAAACGCTGGGACGAACAGCGTTTTCCTTATGACGATTTAAAGCCGCTTCAGAAAAAATATAATATCCAAACGGGTATAGACGGTGACGCTCATCTTGTCTGCGATTATCGCATTGGCTTTGAGCTGGGCTTTGGCGGACTTCTTAATAAAATAGAAAAATACAGAAAAATAAATAAAGGAAAAGATGACTTTTATAATGCCGAGAAAAGGTGCGTCGAGGCGATTATACGTTTTATTGACAGACACATAGAAAAAATAGGCGAAATGATAGCGGAGGAAAAAAATGAGGATATAAGAAAAAACCTCGAAACAATGAAGGAAACCTGTGAATGCGTTCGTTTAAATCCTCCCAAAACCTTCCGTGAAGCGTGCCAATGGGCGGCGTTTTTTAACTGCGCATCGAGAATTTATACCCGTGACGGCGCGGGCTTTCAGCTCGATACCCTGCTTTTGCCGTACTATGAAAATGATGTTAAAAACGGTATTTTAGATGATGAAACCGCAAAGTTTTTAATTGCAAATCTTCTTCTTATTGACCCGCACTACTATCAGATTTCGGGCGTTGACGAAAACGACAGGGATATGACAAATCACCTTTCGTACCTTATTTTGGAGGCGGCTGATTCGATTGATATTGCCTGCAACCTGACAGTGAGAGTACATGAAAACTGCGACAGAGAATTTCTTAAAAAAGCGGTTTATTATCTTCTTAAAAACAAAAACGCATGGCCGAGATTTTGTAACGACAAAGCGCTTTGCGACGGATATATGAAATGCGGAGTCGATAAAAAGACCGCAAGAGAGAGAATTGCCGTAGGCTGTAACTGGATGTGCGTACCCGGCAAGGAATTTCCGATGAACGATACCGTAAAAATCAACATAGCGAAGGTTTTTGCTGTCGCTTTTGAAGAAATGGAAAGTGAAAGCGAAAAATCAACCGAAAGACTTTTTGAAATATTTAAAAAACACTTAAAAAAGGCGGTTGAAGTTACGGCGGCGGGAGTAAACCTTCATATTGACCATCAGTGGGAGGTAACGCCGGAGCTTATAATGAACCTTATGATGAAAAATACTCTTGAAAAAGGACTTGATATTTCGCAGGTAGCGGAGCTTTACACGGTAGGCGTTGACGGAGCGGGGCTCGCGGTTGTTGCCGACAGCTTTGCGGCACTTGAAACAAGAATTGAA
>CACZTG010000243.1 GCA_902783995.1 uncultured Ruminococcus sp.
GGATAATAAAATGGATATAAGAGATTATTTAAAAGAAAATATTTTATTTCTTGACGGCGGCATGGGTACGCTCCTTCAGGAAAAGGGTCTAAAACCGGGCGAGCTGCCCGAAATGTGGAATATGTCGCACAGCGATATAATAAGGGATATTCATAAAGCGTATTTCGACGCGGGCGCAAATGTCGTAAACACAAACACTTTCGGCGCAAACCCGTTTAAGTTTGACGACGCGCTTTTAAAAGAGATAATCCGAAACGCTGTTAAAAACGCACGCGCGGCGGCTGATATGAGCGAAAACACGGGCGAAAAATTTGTTGCTCTCGATATAGGTCCCACAGGTAAAATGCTAAGGCCTTACGGCGACCTCGATTTTGAGGACGCAGTACGAGCCTTTGCGAAAGTTGTACGTATCGGCGAAAAAAGCGGTGTCGATTTGATTTTTATAGAAACAATGAACGACTGCCTTGAAACAAAGGCGGCGCTTCTTGCCGCAAAGGAAAACTGCGGGCTTCCCGTTTTTGTTTCAAACGCCTACGGAGAGGACGGCAAGCTTATGACGGGCGCCTCACCCGAAGCTATGACCGCCATGCTTGAAGGTATGGGCGCGGACGCTATCGGTATGAACTGCTCTCTCGGTCCCGACAGCCTTGCTCCCGTAGTTGAAAGAATGCTCGCCGTTTCTTCCGTTCCCGTAATATTAAAACCGAACGCCGGTCTTCCGAAAAGCGTAAACGGCAAAACCGTTTATGATGTTTTGCCGGTTGATTTTGCGGAAAGCGTTTTAAAGCTTATTAAAAGCGGCGTGCGTATTGCGGGCGGCTGCTGCGGCACAACGCCCGAATATATAAAAGCTCTCAAAAATATTACCGCGGGGCTTAAACCAAAGGAAATCTCTTATAAAAATTTATCCTGCGTTTCGTCCTATACACATACCGTATATTTTGGAAAATCACCTGTTTTAATCGGTGAAAGAATTAATCCAACAGGTAAAAAGCGCTTTAAGGAGGCGCTTAAAAACAACGAAATAAACTATATTTTGGGTGAAGGGATAAATCAGCAGGAAAAAGGCGTTCATATTCTTGACGTCAATGTCGGGCTGCCCGAAATTGACGAAGCGGAAACGCTTGTAAAAACCGTTACGGAGCTTCAGGCGGTTACAAATCTGCCGCTTCAGATAGACACCTCCGATACCCTTGCTATGGAAAAAGCGCTTCGCCGTTACAACGGCAAAGCCATGGTAAACTCCGTAAACGGCAAAAAAGAAAGCATGGAAAAAATCTTTCCGCTTATTAAAAAATACGGCGGTTTTGTTGTCGCTCTTACTCTTGATGAAAACGGTATTCCGCAAAGCGCCGAAGGCAGGCTTGCTATTGCCGAAAAAATACTTAAAACGGCGGAAGGCTGCGGAATAGCTAAAAAAGATATAATTTTTGACCCGCTCGCAATGGCAGTCAGCGCCGATAAAAACGCCGCCGCCGCAACGCTTGAGGCGGTAAGGCTTATAACCGAAAGACTCGGCGCGAACACCGTGCTCGGCGTTTCAAACATATCCTTCGGCTTGCCGGAACGTGACGCGATAAACAGCTGCTTCTTTACGGCAGCGCTTGAAAACGGGCTTTCGGCGGCAATTATGAACCCGTATTCGGAACGTATGCTCGCCTCGTATTATTCGTTCCGCGCGCTTCACGGTCTTGACGAAAACTTTACCGATTATATAAATTTTATGCAGAGTACGACAGAAAAAAAACCTGACGGGAGCGCCGAAAAAACGGAGCTTACTCTCTGCCGTGCAATAGAAAAAGGCTTTAAAGAGGACGCGGGCAGCATAACAAAAGAGCTTTTAAAAAGCGAGGAGCCGCTTGATATTGTGAATACGCATATAATTCCCGCGCTTGACACTGTCGGCAAGGGCTTTGAAGAAAAGCGCATATACCTTCCGCAGCTGCTTATGAGCGCAGAGGCGGCGCAGAGCGCGTTTGGCGTAATTAAAGAAAAAATGTCATCGGACGGCGGCAAGGTTAAGTGCGATTTTGTTATTGCCACCGTTCAGGGCGACATTCACGATATCGGCAAAAACATAGTAAAACTTCTGCTTGAAAACTACGGGTTTAACGTTACCGACCTCGGAAAAGACGTGCCGCCCGAAGTTATAGAGAAGAAGGTCATAGAGCTTCACGCGCCGCTTGTAGGGCTTTCGGCGCTTATGACCACTACCGTTCCCGCAATGGAGAAAACGATAAAACTGCTTAAAAAATCCGCTCCGTGGTGCAAAACGGCGGTCGGAGGAGCAGTTTTGACAAAAGAATACGCGAGCAGTATCGGCGCTGATTTTTACGGCCGTGACGCTATGGAAACCGTGCGCTACGCCGAAAAAATAAACGCCTGCCTTGAGGAGCGTAATTATGATAAATCTACCCGATAATATAAATTTAATTTTATCCCGGCTTGAAGCCGCGGGCTTTGCCGCATACTGCGTCGGCGGCTGTGTGCGTGACAGCTTTATGAATAAAGAGCCGCTTGACTGGGATATATGCACCTCTGCCGAGCCTCAGGAAACCGTGAAGGTTTTTGAGGGCTTTAAAACCGTAAACAAAAACGGGCTAAAGCACGGCACCGTTACTGTTATTCTTGAAAGCAAGCCTTATGAAATAACGACCTTTCGCACGGACGGCGAATATCTTGACAACCGCCGCCCCGAAAACGTGACCTTTGTTAAAAGCATTGAGGGCGACCTCGCCCGCCGCGATTTTACAATCAACGCTATGGCTTTCAGTCCGAAGCGGGGTTTTACCGACCTTTTCGGCGGCAGCGAGGATATTAAAAACGGCATTATAAAATGCGTGGGCGATGCCGAAAAACGCTTTCACGAGGACGCCCTCCGAATTATGCGCGCTCTGCGTTTTGCGTCGGTGCTCGGTTTTGAAATCGAAAGCAAAACGGCAAACGCCGCAATCCTTTGCCGCGGGCTTTTAAAAAATATTTCGGCGGAAAGGATATGCGCCGAATTTTTAAAGCTTATGGAAGGCAAAGCGGCGGAAAAGATATTGAAAGCATATCCCGAAATTTTTGCGGAGATTTTGCCGCAGCCCTTTAACGGAGATTATTTTACGGCGGCAACCGAAGCAGGCAGACAGACAAGCCTAAAAAACCGCGCGGCTGTTTTCCTGCACTTGCTTTATGAATGTCCCGAAGGCGTAAAAAACGCGGCGAAAAAGCTTAAAATGAGCCGTGAAACAACAAACTTTTTAATAAACGTTTCACGAAATTTTGACTTAAAGCTTCCGACCGACCTCGTGGCCATGAGGCATCTTGTAAAAACTCTCGGAACGGAAACGCTTGACGATATTGCAGGTATAAAAGGTGACGCGTCTGCCGCCGCTTTACTTGATGAAATAAAAAACAAAAAGCTGTGCTGTTCGTTAAAGGAGCTCAAAATAAGCGGCGGCGAGCTTAAAAAGCTCGGCATAAAACAGGGAAAAGCTGTGGGAATCGCTCTTGAACGTCTTTTGAATGATGTTATAGATGAAAAAGTCGAAAACAACAAAAGCAGCCTGACAGAATATACCGTAAAGCTTAAAGAAACAGGTGAAATTACA
>CACZTG010000244.1 GCA_902783995.1 uncultured Ruminococcus sp.
CGACCTGCCAATTGCAGAAATAGCGCAATCGTGCGGTTTTAATGACCCTTTATATTTCAGCAGAATTTTTAAGAAAAAGTATAAAATTTCTCCTACGCAGTATAGGATATCCGGATAGGGACTTTACGCAAATTTGAATAAATCCGCAAAGGATTCTTTCAAGCTTCCGTATTGCGCAATACACAAAAACGCATATTCATTAAAAGAGATTTTTTATCAAAAGCTATCAAAAAATAGATTAAAAACCTCTTGAAAATTTTTACGGAATGTGATATTATATTATCATAAAAAAATTTGGAGGTAATTATATGTCAGGTAATGTTCGTCCCGAAACAATGGAAAGAATCACAACGCCGGAGCTTGCCGGCGCTTTTATTGATGAAAAGGTTGCTGAGCTTCGCGCGCAGATTGGTAATAAAAAGGTGCTGCTTGCCCTTTCCGGCGGCGTGGATTCGTCCGTAGTGGCGGCGCTGCTTATAAAGGCTGTCGGCAAACAGCTTGTTTGCGTGCATGTAAACCACGGTTTGCTCCGTAAAGGAGAGCCGGAGCAGGTTGTTGAGGTTTTCAGAGAAAAAATGGACGCAAACCTTATATATATTGACGCGTCAGAACGTTTTCTCGGTAAGCTTGAAGGCGTAAGCGAGCCCGAAAAGAAGCGTAAAATAATAGGCGAGGAATTTATAAGAGTATTTGAGGAAGAGGCAAGAAAGCTTGAAGGTATAGAATTTCTTGCTCAGGGAACAATTTATCCCGACATTCTGGAAAGCGGTCCCGTTAAAGCTCATCATAACGTGGGCGGGCTTCCCGAGGATTTTGATTTTGAACTTGTTGAGCCGTTAAAATTCCTGTTTAAAGATGAAGTAAGGGTGGTAGGCGACGCTCTCGGCTTGCCGAAAAATATGGTTTACCGTCAGCCCTTCCCCGGTCCCGGTCTCGGTGTTCGCTGCATAGGCGCGATAACACGTGACCGGCTTGAGGCTGTGCGCGAGTCCGATGCTATACTCCGTGAGGAATTTGCAAAGAACGGTCTTGAAGGCAAGGTCTGGCAGTATTTTACAATTGTTCCCGATTTTAAATCCACAGGCGTAATTGACGGAAAACGCAGTTACGACTGGCCGGTTATTATCCGCGCCGTGAATACCCGCGACGCTATGACCGCAACGGTTGAGAACATTCCGTTTGTGCTTCTTGAACATATAACAAAAAGAATTACAAGCGAGGTTAAAGGTGTTAACCGCGTGCTTTACGACCTTACACCAAAGCCTACGGGAACAATAGAGTGGGAATAACATTTATGCAAATTTTAGCGGGAGACAATGAAAACGATATAAATAATACGGAAGTATTTTCAGGGAGTTTAACAAAGTACCTATCTGAAATTTGCCAAAATAAACCATAGCAGACTGTAACACCTGAAACTTTACATTATTATATTTGTATAACTTGTGTGGGCAGCGTCTTCTTTCTTTACGGGCGCCAGCTCCCCGCATCGTTATCCTTGTTCACACAGCTTATGCTTTGATACCAATGCAAGCTTTTAAATGTTACAGTACAGTAGTTAGGGTTAATCCCGTCAGCTTAATTAGCTGACAGAAGGAGACAAATAAAATGGCGTCAAGCAAAGAATATCTGAAATTTGTTTTAGATAAGTTGTCTTGTTTAAGTGATATATCATACAGACCTATGATGGGTGAATATATAATATATTATAAGGGCAAGGTTATAGGTGGGATATATGATGACAGATTTCTTGTAAAGCCCACAAAATCGGCTGAAGCTCTTATGCCGGATGCCCAATCTGAAATTCCGTATGAAGGCGCAAAGGCAATGCTTCTTTTGGAGGAAACAGATAATCCGGATTTTATTATAGAGCTGTTTGATAAAATGTACGGTGAGCTGCCGGCAAAAAAGCAGGGTTAGCTGTTAGCGGAAAGTTGCAGAGAAGGGGCTTGCTTCTTCCGAAAGCGACGCAGTAAAAAAATCGGGGCTGTTTAAACAGTCCCGATTTTTTCTCCGGCTTTAACTACGGTTTCTGTATTTTTTAATGTGTTGCCGATTATATTTTTATCGGGCGTAACGGCATTTTGCTCAAACAGTAAAATAATGGTTGAACCGCCAAATTCAAAATATCCTTTTTCCTGACCTTTAGAAAATTCACCGTCAAAGCGGTGATTATGTATTTTACCGACAAGAAGCGCGCCGACCTCCATCTGAACAACCGTTCCGAAATGAACGGTGTTAAGGACAGTATATTCTCTGCTGTTCTGAATATAAACGGGATATTTTGACGCCGCGACAGGTCTGACACAGTGTAAAACCCCTTTAATGATGTGGTTTTTACTTTTTGTTCCGTCGTCAATATAGAGGTATCTGTGATAATTGTCGGGCGCAAGGCGAAACACAAAGCATAAGCCGTTTACGTATTTTTCGGCAAGCGCTTCATTATTCAGAAGCTCGCCGACACTGTATTCGGTGTTTTTTATTTTGTATCTGTTGTCCGATTTAATTCTGTATATGCTTAAATAACCGTCACACGGACTTATAAGATTAAGCGGCGAACGGTCAATTTTAACATTCGTCTTTTCTCTGATAAAAAACTCATTAAACGAGTTAAACGAATGATTCTTATATTCCGAGAGATTGATTTTATGCTTTTTAACATATATCGGAACAATAAATTTCGAAAGCCGGCTGTTTAAAAACCGTCCTGCAAATTTTGATATTTTCGGGTTTATGAGAAATTTTAATATACACCTGCCGGCGGGTGTGTTATATAAAAAACGAACTGAAATATTTTCCTTGTTTTGCATCTATAATGTCCTCGTAATCAGAAGAAATAATTCCGTACAGCCGATAATAAACATAATGATTTTGCCTGCAACATCCGGTTTTTTTATGTTTAAGGGCAATAAAAACATAATTCCCATAATTATCACGGATAGGTAAAGCAGTATGTTTCCGGGCATTAACCAAGTATTTGTTATAATGTAAACAAAGGGCAAAATCAGTGCTGATGAAGTAACGGGAAGCCCAAGATATGAGCTTCTTGCTTTTTCGGTTGTATTCTGACGTTCTTCTTCCAGAACATTAAAATACGCCAGCCTTATAAGGGTGCAAAGCAAGTAAAATCCGGAGGCAAATAATTTCATTCTGCTTCCGTCGGTCACGCCGTATATAAATACCGCGGGCAGAACGCCGAAGCTTATTAAATCACTCAGCGAATCTATTTGTATTCCGTAAAGCTTTTCCCTGATGCCGCGCTTTTTTGTTGAAGCGACCGCACCGTCGAACATATCACACAATCCGGCGACCATAAGACATATGGCGGACTTAAAGAAATTACCGGAAAAAACAGCCGTAATTCCGATAAACGCTGTCAACATTCCCACATATGTAAGTATTACGGTGTAATTATAAAAACCGAGTAATTTAAACTTTTGCTCCGCACAATAATCAGAATCGTAATAATTTTCCGTTTCTGTTTTTTTATCCGACATTAAGGCTTCTTTCACGTTAAATCACCTCGTTTATATTTTACCACAAATTTATACCGAAAATCAAGCTGTATAACAAAATACACCATGGTTTTGCAATTAATATAATAATTATAAACCTTTTCGCGCTCATTTTTGTGAGTCCCGAAAAATAACAAAAAAAATCATCGGGGAAAAGGGGAAGCAGTATTGCGATAAATAAAATGACATCATATGACGATTTTTTCTTTTCAATCCAACCCGACCATTTTTCGTATTTTTTTTCCGAGAAAAGCAATTTGACTAATTTGATTCCATATTTCCTCGC
>CACZTG010000245.1 GCA_902783995.1 uncultured Ruminococcus sp.
GTAACACCGAAAAGCAAATGTTCGCTAACCTTGCCAATGTCAACAGCTTTTTTTAAATCATCAATCGCTTTTTTTTGCTCATCTGTCGGAGGGAGCGCTTTTGAAGCCGGGTACTCTGTCTTAATCGGATTTCGCCTTACCGTAACATCTTTTACTTCAACAAGTCCCTTTTTTTCAAGCGCTTTTATTGAGGCAGCGGAGCAACCCGCGTACTCGGTAAGCTCGGAAAGCAGCATGGAATCATACTCTGTCAGCATATCAAGAGCCTTTCGCATTGCTTTTCCAAGACCTTCTTCAAGAGATGCCTGATATGGCGGTACCGCAAGAAAAACTTTTTTCCTTTGTATTTCTTTTGTCCCTCCAACGGCTTTTTCCGTAACCTTAACAATACCTTTTTTTTGGAGAGAGGTCACAACAGATGACGATTTTACACCGCAGCTTTCAAGAAGCTTTTTAAGCTCCGCTTTTCCGCCTGCCGATTTCAGCGTTTTTATAATTTTATTTTGTAAAGGCGTAAAATCCTCACCGGTATAATCGCACAGAATAACAATTTTCTCAAATTTAAAATTAATCCTTGGCGGTAAAAGAAGCCTGAATGCTTCAGACATTGAACAAAGACACATATGTCTTATCTGTCTTGCAAGCTCAATGCCGCTTTCGGAAATAACAGGCTCTTTATCAATCAATTTTTTTATACTTTTAAGATTATCGAAAGGCGAGCTTCCGACAAAACCGACAATATAGCCTATATCTGTTCTGTTACCAAATCCAAAAGGAACTTCGGCACGCATACCGATTTCAGCCTCAAGATTATCGGGTACAATATAATGATATACCCTGTCAAGGCTTCGAACCTCGGTGTTTATTATAACCTCAGCTATTTTCATCGGGCTTACCTCGTAAAAATTTATTCGTCATCATTATTAAGAAAGCTTGTTGGCGTTAAAAACGAAGACCTATCCTCCAAACCATCTTTTTCAAGCGCGGATTCTTCCGATTTGATTTCCTCCGGTGTCCTGTGATACACTTCAATGGTGTTATCTTCAAATTCATCAATTGCCTTATGAATAGGCTTAATAATTTCTTTTGTTTTACGGTACCTGTCACTCAGCCTTGTTTCAAAGGTAACAGGCTCTTTTTCTTTAGCCTTTCCTTCTGTTGAAGCAATTACTCTTGCCCTTTTAGCAATCGCAAGAACAAGGCTGTATCTGTTCCCAAGCTCCGCGCCAAGCTCATCTCCGAGCTCATCCGTTATTTTTTCTACCAAATCATTAATTGGCGGTTTAAGCATTATTTACATACCTCCCGAATAAAATTCATATTTCTTAATACCTTACATTTTTCGGCATTTTTAATATTCTCAAAGCTTTTTACGGCTTTTTCGACTTCATCGTTTACAATAACATAATCGTAATTTTTTATCTGCTTTAATTCATTTTCAGCAATTTTCATACGTTTATCAATAATTTCCTGCGTTTCGGTTCCTCTGCCCTCTATGCGCTCGCGCAATATTTCTTTTGAAGGAGGAGCAATAAAAACAAAAACAGCGCCAGGCACTTTTTGTTTAATCTGCATAGCTCCCTGAACCTCTATTTCAAGAATAACATTCAAACCCGCCTCAAGCTTTTCCTCAACCTTATATTTCGGTGTTCCGTAATAATTTCCGCAAAAAGAAGCGTATTCAAGAAAACCGTTTTCATTTATCATTTTCCGAAACTCTTTTTCGGATACGAAAAAATAATCTTTTCCGTCGGTTTCACCGGGTCTCGGAGCGCGTGTTGTAGCTGAAACGGAAAGCACCGAATCGGAATTACGTTTTAAAAATTCTTTGCATACCGTGCCTTTTCCGGTGCCGGCAGGCCCTGAAAAAACGATAAGCAAACCTCTATTTTTCATCATAATCCTCCGTTTCCGCAATCGGGTCCTTGCCTACCGCTCTGTAACCCAGAGTTTCGGGCTGCAAAGCCGAAAGAACTATATGATCGCTGTCCGTTATCAGAACGGCTCTCGTTTTTCTGCCATAAGTCGCATCAATAAGCATTGCCTGTTTTCTCGCTTCCTGTATCATTCTCCTTATCGGAGCGGATTCGGGACCAACAATGGCAACAACTCTGTCAGAAGATACAAGATTTCCAAAACCAACATTTATAAGCTTCATATTTCCTCCGTAATCTTATTCTATATTTTGTATTTGTTCTCTAATTTTTTCAATTTCAGCTTTAATATCAACAACCATTTTAGCGGCTTCAATATCATTGCACTTTGAGCCTATTGTGTTTGTTTCACGGTTCATTTCCTGAATCAAAAAATCCATACGCCTGCCGACAGGTTCCTTACTTTTAAGCATTGATTTAAATTCAGCAATATGAGAAAAAAGCCTGTCCGTTTCCTCATCTGTTGAAACCTTATCGGCAAAAATCGCCGTTTCTGTAAGAAGCCTGCTTTCATCGACCGATTTATCCTCAAGTATTTCAGCTATTTTATCATAAAGCCGTTTTCTATACTCTTCAATAATTTCGGGCATACGGTTTGTAATTTCTTTTACCGTATCTTCTATGACGCCGATTCTTTCATTTAAAACTCCGCAAATTCTCTCACCCTCACGTTCGCGCATTGCCTTATACTGTTCTCCGGCGGCTTCAAGAACTGGCAAAACATCGTTCCAGACCTTATCCCTGTCAGCTTCTTCTTTTTCGATACTTAAAATATCGGGTACTCTTGCCAACCTGCTTCCCGTAAGGTCAAACGGAAGCCCTGTTTTTTCGCAGATAAGCTTAACCGCTTCACAATACTTTTCAGCAAGCGAAACATCGGCATTTACAATGCTGTTTTCATCCGAATATCTTTCAATCGAAACAAAAACGTCTATCTTGCCGCGCGATGTAAACCTTGCCATTTCTTCTCTGATTTTTTCTTCAAGAAAAAGACATGTTCTCGGAACTCTGATATTTATGTCATTATACCTGTTATTGACAGATTTTATTTCAACAACAATTTTTTGAATACGGCTTAAATATTCTCCTCTGCCATATCCTGTCATACTTCTTATCATATGTAATCTCCCCATTATTATAGCTATCTTATACTATTATACCAAACTGCCTTTAATTTGTCAAATAATTTTTACATTTATTTTTAAAAAATATTTTTTACACTCTTTTAAAATATTGACATATAAACATTAATATGCTAAAATATTTTCCGGAGTGATTTTTATGCTTATAACTGCAAGTAATTTGTCAAAATCTTACGGAACAAATATAATATTTGAAAATGTTTCATTTGAAATTGCCGAACACGATAAAATGGGGTTTGTCGGCTCAAACGGTGCCGGCAAAACAACGCTTTTTAAAGTTATTTCCGGCGAAGAGCCGAGCGACGGCGGAAATTTTTATATAGGTAAAAACGTTAAAGTCGGATATATGAAACAAAACAGCTCATTTTCCTCAGAAAATACGGTTTTAAGTGAAATGCTTAAAGTTTTTGAACCTCTGAAAAAAACAGAACAGGAGCTTGAAGATATTGTTCTTTCTCTCGAAACAGGCGAAGGGGACCGCAGTTCTCTTATCGCAAAGCAGGCGGAGCTTACAGAAAAATTTGCGGCAGAAGGCGGTTATGTATATAAAAGCAGGGTGCGTTCCGTTCTTTTGGGTCTTGGCTTTAATGAAGAAGAATTTTCATATCCGATTGATACTTTAAGCGGCGGTGAGCGTACACGGCTTCTGCTTGCCGGGCTTTTGCTTGAAAAACCCGACCTTCTGCTTCTTGACGAACCGACCAATCACCTTGATATTGCCTCGGTACGCTGGCTTGAAGAGTATCTTTCGACTTACGACGGCGGTCTTATTGTTATTTCTCATGACAGATATTTTCTTGATAAAGTCACAAACAGAACAATGGAGCTTGAAAACGGAAAGCTTGCCTGCTATAAAGGTAATTACACCAAATACGCAAAGCTTAAAGAGGAACAAAATCTTTATCTGTCACGGGTGTATGAAAATACAACTGCGGAAATTGCGCGCCTTAAAGCTGTTATCGAACAGCAAAAACGCTGGAACAGAGAAAAAAACATAAAAACCGCCGAAAGCAAACAAAAAATAATAGACAGACTTGAAAAAAATCTTGAAGCGGCACCTACAGAGCAAAAAACCATACATTTTTCGTTTAAACCGAAAAGAAGCAGCGGAAACGATGTACTTTTCGCCGAAAATCTTTCAAAATCTTTTGGCAGCGAGCCTGTTTTTAAAAATGTAAACCTCAGCATAAGGCGCTGTGAGCGTATTTTCCTTCTCGGCGCAAACGGCTGCGGAAAAACCACACTTTTTAAAATTCTTTTGGGTGAGCTTCAGTCAAGCAGCGGCAGTTTTAATTTCGGTACAAATGTAGATATAGGATATTACGACCAGACAGGTGCCGGGCTTACACCCCAGAATACAATACTCGAAGAAATACAAAA
>CACZTG010000246.1 GCA_902783995.1 uncultured Ruminococcus sp.
ATGGGTAAATGAAATTATAAAAAACACTGTTTAAGATATTAAAAAGATGTAAGCAAAGATAAAAGGAGATAGTTTTATGATTAACAAAAAAATAACATTATTCGCTTTAACTGTTCTGCTGACAATAGGCTTGTCCGGTTGTGCAAATCATACGGAAAGTATATCTCTAGATAAAAACACCTATGAAGTAATTCATGGTGATATGTTTACTCTTACTGCAACCGTTTTACCAAATGATACCGTTGACTCTGTAAGCTGGTACATTGATTCGGACTGTGTGTCTGCTGCTACAAATGAAAATACGCTTAAAAAGGAGTTTTTAGCTTCAGAAGTTGGTGAAGCAGTTATAAAAGTTATTTCAGCAAATAAATATTCAACTTGTGTTGTAACAGTAAAAGAAAATGCTGAAGATATAGCAAATCGTGAAAAGGCTGAAGAAGAAGAGCGAATAGCAAAGGAAAAGGCTGAAGAAGAAGCAAGAATAGGCTACGAAACAGGCATCACATATGACCAGTTGGCACGTAATCCCGATGATTATAAAGGAAAAAAAGTCAAATTCTATGGCAGAGTTGTACAAGTTATCGAAGGTAACAACGAAACTCAATTACGTGTTGCAACAAAGGCTTCTTCATATGGCAATTATCATGACGATATCGTTTTAGTATATTATAATTCAAAAATTATGACTTCCCGTGTGTTGGAGGATGATATGATAACATTATATGGTATGTCAATGGGGTTACATACATATAAATCTACAATGGGCGGAGATATTACAATTCCGTTGATTTCTGTTGATAAAATAGAAATGGGATAATATATGATAATATTTTCAGATAAAAATATTTAATATTATAACAAAATAAATCTATGTGCCGAAAAAAATCGTGGAAAAAGAGGTGCTTCTTCCTGATACAAGAACTTATTATAACGTAAAATATTCATGTAAAAAATGCGGTAAAATATATTGTCGTTCCTGTGCAAATAAGGGACTAATCAACGGGAACGGGAAAATGCTTGCTGCAAATAAATGTCCTTATTGTGGAGCACTTAATCAAGACAAAGCAGCATATTAAAAATAATCGTTTCCACATTTTTTATAACCTGACTAAGCGCAGATGCCTCGCCTTAAAGGCGGAGCATCTGCGCTTTCGTATATCTGACCTGACGAACGGTCAAATCTCAAATAATCCGTGATTATTACAGTAAAAATAAATTTTTTTGCCGTACTGTCTCGGCAAGCGGATTTGGGCGTTTTGTTCGGGATAGAGTCGTGTAAGCAAAACAGAATCATACTTTATGCCCGCAACAAAGCTGATATAGCTGTTTTTTGTCATTTCATGACCGAAACTTAAAAACAACTCATCTTCAACCGGCTCAATACTTGGTTTGTGGTTTTCATCCACAGCCTGCGGCGTAAGCGGATTTAACTTTTTACCGCAGCAATAAAGCTCGCCGTTTCCTGTCTGAAACAATATATTATTACATTTGCCGCATACATAAAACTTAATTTTTTTCATATTACCTGTTTCCACCTCGTTTTGCGTTAATTTTCCGGATAAAATTGTATCTGTATTTACACCTAAAATTTCAGCCAAAGCAGGTAAAATCGCAACATCGGGAAATCCATGTCCTGTTTCCCATTTTGAAACGGTTTTCGCGCAAACACCAATTTTTTCCGCAACCTGTTTTTGCGTCATTCCCTTTGCTTTACGAAGCTCTGAAAGAAGCTTTCCGTTTTTGTTTAAATCCATTTTTATCACCTCTCACAGATATTATACCAAAAACAAAAGCTTTTTTCAATCCACGAAACGTTTACTTTTATCGGATATTCAAAGGAGCATAGTAATCGGTTTCCTTAAGACTGCCTGACTAAAAATTGAGGCAAAACTTATCTCTTGTGACTAATAAACAAAAACAGTCCAAGCATGGATGACTCAAAGCCCCGGTTTCGAGTAATATTTCCACATATACATGGATATTGCTCCTCAAACCGATGAAAAAGGCAGAAATACGAAATAAATGTTGTTATTTTACAAAATGAAATTATTTCTTAAAGTAAATTATAGTGCATACTATTCCAATTACCGCGAGAAAAATTCCAATCACAAAAAAAACAATCATTCTTTGATGCATTCTGTTGTAAAGTTCTGCCGACCCATCAAGCACATGGTAGTATCCTAAAAAATTCAATACTGCAAATAGCAAGAACAAAATACAAACAATAATACTTACAACACCAACGATTAACAACAGTTTTTTCATGTTTTCCTCCTAACTTTTGCACTGTTCACTATTACTTATTTTAAAAATCAGCAAAATTTATTAGGGAAGATTGAATAGTGACAATATAATAAGTAAAAATCGGCAAGCTTCTTTCAAACCTTGCCGATTTTTGGTGGGCACAATAGGGCTCGAACCTATGACCCTCTGCTTGTAAGGCAGATGCTCTCCCAGCTGAGCTATGCGCCCTTATTAAAAATATTGGTGACCCCTACGAGATTCGAACTCGTGTTGCCGCCGT
This sequence comes from uncultured Ruminococcus sp., assembly GCA_902783995.1. The sequence goes on from CACZTG010000246.1 coordinate 2,525, forward strand.
GAGAGGGCGGAGTCTTGGACCACTTGACCAAGGGGCCGTGTAATGGTAGCGGCGAGTGGATTCGAACCACCGACCTAACGGGTATGAACCGTTTGCTCTAGCCAACTGAGCTACACCGCCATATAAAAATCCGGCGACGACTTACTTTCCCGGGCAGTCTCCCGCCAAGTATCATCAGCACTGCAGAGCTTAACTTCCGTGTTCGGTATGGGAA
>CACZTG010000247.1 GCA_902783995.1 uncultured Ruminococcus sp.
CAATATCCGTATAATACATTTCTAACTATTATAAAACCGTTGTCATCCGCAAGGCTATTGCAGCCTCTAAATGCAGAACTGCCTATTTCTGTCACACTATCGGGAATGGTGACACTGGTTAGACTTGTACAGCCTTGAAATGCCCAACCGCCTATTTCTGTTACACTATCGGGAATGGTGACGCTTGTTAGACTTGTACAGCCTTCAAATGCAGAATCGTCTATTTTTGTCACGCCATTCGGAATATTTACATTAGTTTCAGAACCCTTATATTTACATAAACATCCATTGGGCAGAATATCAAAATCATTTAAATTATATAGATATGTTATAACCGCTTCATTATCTGAAATGTATTTTTCATTTGTTTTTTTGTCTTCTAATTCAAGCATAATAGATATATCATCTACATCACTAACAGAGAAAATACCGCATTCTTTCAAATTATTCCCTTTATAGAAAAGATAAATATCCTTGACTATTTTCTTTTTCCCTGCAAGGTCCTTTGCAATTTCTTCGCTTGAAGAAACAACAAAACCGTTTATAGAAATATTTTTTGCTGTAATTGTGTAAGTGTTTTTTGTATTATTTTCTACAAGCAATTTAAATGCTATTCCCTCTCCGAATAACAAGTTGTTTGCCGGCACGCAGCCCTTAAATATTAATTTAATTTTAGCGTCAAAACAATCATATGCACCGTATGAGTCAACAGGTTTAATAGCATTTTTAACATTATTCTTTGATGTGTTTTGTTTACTGCTCGTTGTTACAGAAGTATTTTTTATCCTCTTAAAAATTATCGAACCGTTTGATTCATTGTTTGGAACTAACTCCCAACCATTTTCGCCAAGTTCGTTTAACATATTCTCATTTTGGAGTATATCAATTTTTTCCACTCTATATTCAAATTTATTCATTTTTTCATCTCCTGTTATGTACAATTAATCATTTGACATATGCCGTATAAGCTTTATTGAATTATACACCATTTTCCTGCAAATGTCAATAAATTGTATAATTCTTCAAATATATTGCTTCTTTAAATCCTATGTAACAATAAATTCACATTTGTTAAACATCGCAATGCTCCTTCCCGATATGCATTTCATACATATTATGATATAAAATTGCCCTGCGGCGGATTTTTATAAAAATCCGCCGCAGGGGTTGCCGTATTAAATATTATTATATAACTCCTCTAAACGAGCTTTCAGTTCAGGTAAATCGTCTTTGACAATATCCCATATAAGAACAAGTTTTACTCCTTCGTAATCATGGACTATTTTGTTACGAAGTCCATACATAACACGCCACGGTATAGAAGTATGGTTTTCTTCAAATTCATTATCAATTTTATTTGCAAGCTCGCCTATTTGACTAAGATTAAAAACACAGGCTTCAACAAGAATAGAGTCTTTTATAAAGTCATCATATTGGGTATCTTTCGTATAATCAAGAACTTTGGAGATATATTTCAATATTTTCGCTACAATTTGCTTATTCTTCATAAATAACAACTCCGTCTTTTAATATTTCAGACGATATTCTTGAATCCGGAATTATATGCGTTTTATCAAATACATCAACCTCTTTATCAAGCGCTGACCTTACATCTTCTATCAATCCGACAAATTCTAATCCTTTAAGTCCGCTGTCAAGAAGCAAATCAACATCACTGTTTTTATCCGCAAGCCCTTTAACATACGAACCGAAAAGAACAGCTTTTTTCACATTGTGCCTTACAAAAACAGGATACAATACAGTTTTAATATCATCAACGGAATAAATTATATCGCACATAAAAATTGCTCCCTTCAAAAAAACTGCATAAAAACTGTTATGGCCTTTCACTTTAATCCTTCTACGATATTCCTATATTTGATCTCGGATTGACAATTTCGCGCCATTCGAGGTCGCCTCTCTCTAAGCCGTGTATAAGCACCTCGGCGGTTGCGACATTTGTCGCAATCGGTATATTATGTATATCGCACAGCTTAAGCAGGGTTGATATATCCGGTTCATGAGGAAGCGGGTCGAGAGGGTCACGGAAAAACAGCACCATATCTATTTCGTTGCAGGAAATCCTTGCCGCTATTTGCTGGTCTCCACCCTGTGCCCCGGACAGAAACTTGTGAATTTCAAGACCGGTTGCTTCTGAGACAAGTCTTCCCGTAGTTCCTGTGGCACAAAGATTATGCTTATCCAAAATAAACTTATAAGCTATACAAAACTGTACCATAAGTTCTTTTTTCTTATCCTGGGCAATAAGGGCAATATTCATATACTTTTTATCCTTTCATAAAATATTTCAGATTATTTCGATTTTATTTTCGCCTTGTTAATCGGAATATTCGCGACAAGCGCGGTGCTGACTCTGCCCTCGCTGTCCGTATTGCGTTCAAACTTAACATCAAGGTCGTTCTGTTCTATTTCAAGATATTTATTAATAACCTGCATAAGCTCCTCACGGAGTTTTTCCATAATATCCTCAGGTATGGCGGAAGTGCTTTCACGGTCCATCTTAAGAAGAACCTGAAGCCTGTCCTTCGCAACGCCGCCTGTTGATTTATCCGAAGAGAAGAGCTTGAAAAAATTTTCAAACATTTTTATAACCATGCCTTTCTTTAAAAATTATAAAAGCTCCGGGCCGCTTGAAATCAGCCTTTTTTGGAAAAACGCTCCTTAAGCCTACCGAAAATACCCTTTTTGTCAAGCTCCATAAGAGGTACCTCTTCACCCATAAGCCTTGCGGCAATATTTCTGTACGCCTTTCCGGGAAGCGATTTGTCGCTCATTGCGGCAGGCTCACCCTTATTGGTTGTTGTAATAATGCTTGTGTCATCAGGCACAACGCCTATAAGCCCTATGGCAAGAAGCTCCACAATATCCTCAACGGACATCATTTCGCCCGATTTTACCATATTTATCCTTACGCGGTTTACAAGAAGCTTAGGGTCATTTATTTCATTTGCTTCAAGAAGACCTATAATTCTGTCGGCATCTCTTACTGCCGAAACCTCGGGGGTTGTAACAACAATAGCTTTATCCGCGCCCGCTATCGCGTTTTTGAAACCCTGTTCTATGCCTGCCGGACAGTCGAGAATAACATAATCAAAATCCTCTTTGAGGGTTTTGCACAGCTCCTTCATCTGTTCAGCGGTAACCGCATCTTTATCTCTCGTCTGCGCCGCCGGAAGCATATATAAACTGTCATGACGCTTATCCTTAATCAGTGCCTGCTTTACTCTGCAGGTTCCTTCGATAACGTTTACAAGATCATAAACAACTCTGTTTTCAAGTCCCATAACAAGGTCAAGATTCCTAAGTCCGATATCGGCGTCAACAAGAACAACTTTTTTACCTGCCATTGCAAGGGCAGTACCTATGTTTGCCGTTGTGGTTGTTTTACCTACGCCGCCTTTACCGGATGTTATAACTATTACTTCACTCATATTATAACCTCCACAAATAAATTCAATATATATTTTATCACATTTTTTCCAATTAGTCCATACCTTTTTAAAAATTTTATTTGGAAAAGGCAATTATTTTGTTTTATAAAGAGGATATGTATATATACTTCCTTCTTTAATCTTCGCGATTTCGGGGTAATATTCGGTATTACCATCATTTTCGGGCGCGCGGGTTATAATATCTGCAATTCTCAGCTGTGTGGGTATCAATTTAAGCGCCGCGACTGTTGCGTTTTTGTCGCCTTCCGCCCCTGCGTGAGCAATACCTTTAAGCTGACCGAGTACAACAATATTGCCCGCCGCCGAAATTTCCGCGCCCGGATTCACATCACCGAGTATAATCAGATGCCCCTCCGAAACAATATTCTGTCCTGAACGAAGCGTTCCTTCATGATATATTGTTTCCTTAATCTCGGCGCTGCGTTTTTCTATTTCCTGCTCGTCTATAAAGGTTATAATCGCCTTAAAATCAAGCATATTTAAAAGCTTTTTTGTTATTTCACACTTGTTTTCATGTGTTAAATTTCCGCGTTCAACCTCAACGACAAGCTCCTTTTTGAGCCTGAAAAGCTCCATTGTATTACCGACTTTTTCGGTTATTTCATCAATCAGCTCTTCAAACGGAGCGTCCTGCGAAACGACTATCCTAAAGCCGTTTTTTATTCCTTTGATTCTGCAACATTCCATATATATTTCCTCCCGATTTGTATATTATTTAAGCAGTTTATTGTATTCGATTTGTTCGCTGTTTATATTTTCTCCGCCGCCGGCAAAATAACTGTCAAAAATTTTTTTCGCTACGCCGACAACCTGATTGCCTTCTCCCAAAATACCGCCGTTTTCAATTATGCAGGCAACGGCAATCTTCGGCTCGTCATAAGGTGCGTAAGCTATAAACAAGCTGTCGTTTTTGATGCTGCTGGTCTGCGCCGTTCCCGTTTTGCCGCCCACAGAGTACGGAGCATCCTCAAAAACCGATGCCGTGCTGCCTTCCGTTGTAACGGCAAGCATACCTTCATGAACAACATTCCAATATTTATCGTCAATATCAATTTGCCTGATAACCTGCGGAGACGCTTTTTTAATTTTCTGTCCTGTTTTGCCCGATACAACAGAGCTGACAAGATACGGCTTATAAAGCGTTCCTTTGTTCGCGAGAGCCGCGCAATAATTCGCAAGCTGCAAAATTGTAAATTTATTATCCGACTGTCCTATTGCCGCCTGAATGGTATCGGCGGGATACCATTTGCCGCCCGCTTCCTCTCGTTCCTCCGGTCCCGCAACCACACCAGCGGATTCACCGCCTGTTTCAATGCCTGTTTCCGTGCCGAAGCCAAACATTCTCGCGTATTCATTAATTTTGCTGATTTTAAGCCTTCTGCCGGTTTCAAAGAAAAATATGTTGCAGGAATTTTCAAGAGCGCCGACAACATTAAGGTCGCCATGATTTTTGCCGTAATAACCGTGAATCCAGCAGGACGGTGTATAATCCGGCGCGTAATATTCATATTTACCCGTACACTCGATTTTCTCGTTTGCCGTGATAACTCCCTCGTTTAAGCCCGCAAGCGCGACAAGCGGTTTAAAGGTTGAGCCCGGAGAATATGTTCCGACAGTCGCGCGGTTATATATGGGTTTGTTTTTATCTTCAACAAGGTTGTTATAGTCCTTGCTGAATGTTGACGGATTATAATCGGGGCTGCTTGCCATTGTCAGCACTGCGCCCGAATTTACATCAATCGCGACAGCCGCGCCTCCGCCTATAAAATCCGCTCCTTCTTTTTCGCGTATCTGCCCGATTGCATCAGACAACGCTTTTTCTGCCGTCATCTGCATATTTACATCTATCGTGAGCATAACACGGTTACCGGATACGGGCGCAATATCATCATTAATAACAGTGGTTTTACCGTTTACATCAACGGCTATGCCCGTCTTGCCGTCTATACCTTTAAGGTCGCTTTCAAGATACTTTTCAAGCCCTGTCTTGCCGACATAATCCTGCATACCGTAACCCTTTTCACGAAGTTCCGCATATTCCTCCTCGTTTATAAGCCCTATATAACCCATTATATGCGCCGCGGTATTACCGAGAGGATAATCCCTTACAGGCATAATATCCACACTTACGCAAGGATATGCCTCTTTATTTTCTTTAAGCTCCGAAATGACTTTTATATCAACATCCCTCACAAACTCAAAGGGTGTTGTTTTACTGAATCCGCTGCGGCGCATATCAAAACGCAGTCCCATAATTCTGCGCAGCATATTCTCATCAAAGCTGTCATCTATTTCATATTTGTTTTTCAAAAACTCAAAAACCTCCGGAGCGGTTTCGTCCTCGTCAATTTTAAAATTTTCCTTCCATTTTTTTTCTTCCGATACATCATTAAAACTGAATTTGTATGGCTTATCCCTGCTTATCGGAAGCGAATCGACATACGGTTTTTCTATGCGGTCGGAAAGCAAAATAAGGTTTGAAAGAGCAGTATTAAGCTCTCTTGCTTCAAGCCCGTTATCCACAATAAAAACGGTCTGGGCGGTTTTGTTGGTTGCTATCATTCTGCCGTATTTATCCGTTATCTCTCCCCTTGGAGCTTCAAGCGTTTTTGACGAATACCCTCTGCTGTTCGCGACTGCCGAATAATATTCACCGTTTATAACCTGAAGATTAATTACCCTGATAATAAGTATTGCCACAAGAATAGCGCACAAAAAACCTATTATATTTACTCTGCTCTTAAAAAATTCTTTCATTTCGGTAATACACCTTTCCGACTATAAAGTATAGGAGCGGAGAAATAACCGTATTATACACGCAGGTTGGCAAAATATAGCGAAAAGTCGCATACAAAAAACCCGCTTCTCTGCCCATAAATATCTGAAAAATGTAGGTTATGATATTATAGCCGAAGCTTAAAACAAAAACCGTTAAAGCCGCCGAAAAATAATTTTTTTCAAAAACCGTTTCATATGTAATGCCGCAAACCACCGACACCGCAAGAAAGACAAGCGCGTGAGAGCCAACCGGGCTTGCCGTGGCAAAGTCGGTAATAAGCCCCATAGCAACAGCAAGCACAAGCCCCCGTTCTTTGCCGTAAAAAATGCAAAAGCAAACAAGACATACAAAAACAAACTGCGGCATAATTCCGAAAACGGATATGAAAGAAAAAACTTTCGCAAGGTCAAGCAGATATGCAATTATAAAAATGAGAAAATTTAAAAAAATTACCATAGCTGTTCCCCTTTTTATGCTTTAATATGATGTGATTACCGTAACCTCTTTAAGGTTGTAAATATCCACCGAAATATCCACGGTTATTTTTTTGGTTATTTGTCCGGCATTGGCTTCAACATTTTTTATTTTCCCGATTATTATACCTTTCGGATACATGCTGCCGAGTCCCGATGTTTCAACCGTATCACCGATTGCTATATCCGCGTCCTTTTCGGTGTAATTAAGCGCACATTCGTTTGCTGACGCAAGTTTAATATCACCTTCGACAATCCCACATTCGCCCGAGCGAATAACAGTAGCGCTTACACTTGAAAAACTGTCAAGAATCGTGGTCACTCTCGCCCAGTTCTTGCCCGCCATTGTGACACTTCCCACAAGTCCTCCGCTGCTTGTTACGACATTTCCCACGTCTATTCCGCCGGAGGTTCCTTTGCTTATAACAAACTCATTGTTCCAATTTGAAAAGGAACGACCGACAACTTCGCAGGCAACCGTCACATAAGCATCCTGTCTGTCTTTAAGGTCAAGCATTTTTCTTAACCTTTCGTTTTCGTCTTTATACTCTTCAAGACGGGCGTTTTCATTTTCAAGCTGTTTTATTTGTTTTTTGAGCTGCTTATTTTCTCGCACAGCCGCCCTGCTTTTCATTAAATCGCCAAAAAAATCGCTTATGCCGTCGCCGGCCTTATCCATGACGGATTTAACGGGAGTAAAAACGGTATTGATTACGTTTGTCATACCGCCCGCTTCCGTGCCGTCACCTCTTGCTATAACCGCAATGCCGCTGACAAGCGTAAGCACAACGGCAGTGACAATTACAACATTCCAATAGTTTCGGTTAATAAAGTTCCACATAATAAGTCATTCCTTAAAAAGGTTTTATCGCGGTCTGCCGCTTTTTTCAAGGATTTTTCTGAGCATAGGTCTGTCCTCGCCCTCTAAAATTTTTCCTATGCCGTCAATAACGCCGTTCAGCGGATTTTCAGCAACGTTTACCTTTATATCCGTTTCAAGCTCAATTATTCTATCAAGCCCACGTAAAAGCGCGCCTCCGCCCGCAAGCATAATACCTCTGTCCATAATGTCCGCCGCAAGCTCCGGCGGAGTTTTTTCAAGAGTATTTTTAACACAATCGATTATATTGTACACAGGCTCCGCAAGTGCTTCTCTCACCTGGTCGGCACGTATTTCGACATGTCTCGGAAGCCCTGAAATAAGGTCTCTGCCCTTTATCTGCATTGAGCCTTCACCTTCATACGGATAAGCGCTGCCAATCTGAATTTTAATTTCTTCGGCGGTTCTGTCTCCAACCTGAAGATTAAACTCACGTTTTATATACTGTAAAATTGCTCCGTCAAAGGTATCTCCCGCAACACGGAGAGAATCGCTTATTACAATTCCGCCAAGCGAAATAACCGCAACCTCGCTTGTTCCGCCGCCTATATCAACTATCATACTGCCTGTCGGCTCATCAACCGGAAGCCCTGCTCCTATTGCGGCGCTCATAGGCTCATATATCATATAAACCTCTTTAGCTCCTGCCTGCATACCGGCTTCATCAACGGCCCTTTTTTCAACCTCCGTAACCCCGGAAGGTATGCAAATTACAACAAGCGGTCTGATAAAAAGACCTGCTGAACCTATTGCTTTTCTGATAAATTTTTTTATCATCGCCTGGGTAACATCAAAATCGGCAATAACACCGTCCTTCATAGGTCTTACTGCGTCAATTGTACCCGGCGTTCTGCCTATCATACTTTTTGCCTCGTTACCGACGCTTAAAACCTCACCCGTACTCTGATTTACCGCAACAACGGACGGTTCGTTTACAACCACACCCTTGCCTTTAACATAAACAAGCGTGTTCGCGGTACCGAGGTCAATCCCTATATCTTTAAGCATTTTTATCAATTCCTTTCCTCACTGTTTAAATATTTTGCATTATTTATCTTTATTATACCGCCCTCCGTGTATAATTCGGGCGAAAACTCATTATTAACGGTCTCAAAAAATTTTTCCGTCGGAAAACCCACAACATTAAAATAGTCACCTTCAATTTTTTCAACAAAAGCGCCGCCTTTTTCCTGTATGCCGTAAGCTCCGGCTTTATCTTTATATTCACCGCTGTCAAGGTATGCTTCCGTTTCGCTCTCCGTAAGCGGCTTAAACGTAACCTTTGTTTTGCAAAAAGCGCAGGCGCAGCGGTCGTCTTTGCCGTCAAGCTTCCAAAGACATATTCCCGTTACAACCTCATGAGTTCTTCCCGAAAATTTTTGCAGCATCTGCTTTGCGTGCTCACGGCTTTCAGGTTTCCCGATTATCTCTCCGTCAAGAACAACAACCGTATCTGCCGAAACGACAAGATACACCGTGTTTTCTTTTCGTACAATCTGCTTTGCCGCCGCGCTCCCTTTCAAAAGCGCAAGCTCCTGCGTAAATATTTCGGGCGGAATACCCTCTTTATCAATATCCTCATTAACATTTGGCAGAATAATTTCAGCATCTATATTAAGGTCTTTAAATATTGTTTTCCGTCTCGGTGAGGCGGAAGCAAGAATAACCTGTAATTTCATAAATCAGCCACCTTTGTTTAAACTTATTTTTTTAAGGCAAAGTGACGCGCATATTCCCGTAAACGCTCCCGCGCCGACAGAAACGAACCCCAAAACCCAAAGATAATTTATAATATAAATGTTTTGCATAATAATACAAGAAACAAGCACCTGTCCAAAGTTGTGTGCAAAAGCACCGGCTATCGCCGCGCCCGTAAGGCTTGCTCCGTGAAGCTTTAAAACAAGCTTCATTACAACAAGAGATATAACGCCTCCGGCAAGTGAATAAGGCAGCGACATAACGCCTCCGTACAAAAAAGCCGACAGCAAACAGCGGGTTACGGTTACCGCAAGTGCGCTTATGCCGCCAAAAAGCTGCATAACTATCATTGTTATTATATTCGCGAGTCCAAGCTTGCCGCCCGGCACCGAAAAACCGACAGGTATAAGCGTTTCTGCCCATTGAAGCGCCATGGCAAGCGCCGTAAACATTCCAAGCTTTACAAATTTCGCTTTCATACCGTTTCCCTCTATCTGCTCACGGCATCGGCTTCTCCGCTGCCGCTTATATATACTGTAAGCCTGTGCGGCGCGCAGACTATTATTTCGCCGGGCTTTGTAATTTTTTTATGTTTTACATCTGTCTGGTTTAAACAATCGGAGTATATCATATCCGCTCCTTCACAATCAATACGCAAAATATTTTTTCCGTATTTTGTGTTTATTTCAATATCCCTTGCTTCTTCTCCGAGAGATTTTAAATTATAAGAGGCATAAATTTTGCCGTCCGTTTCAATAATAATTTTTTCGGCGGAATCGGTAGGCGCGGTTGTTTTTAAACCGATTACGCATATAATTACAATTGCCGCCGCAATCAACAAATCCGTAAAAGTAAAATACTTTTTCATAACGCGTTCACCCCGAAAATTTGCCTACAAAACCGCTTTGTAAAAATGCCCTCTTGTAAAGCCGAAACCGGCTGCGCCTCCGCTGTTATACAAATTTATAATTTTTTTACAATCTTCCGCCGTTTCCGTTGTAAAACAAAGATTCAGCGACGAAACATTACAAGGAATATCACCAAGCTTGTCCGCCATATAGAGGGGTTTTGAATTTAATATATATGCCGTGCAGTCCGGACAGTCGCAAACTACGCCGAGATTCTCCCCTTTACGGTCACCGAGAAAGGTGTCCGACACGTTTTTACCGCAAAAACCTTTACCTTTTAACGGACAGTTCGCGGTTTTCATAAGGGCAAGCCTGCCGTAAACCATAATTTCAAGCGGAAGCCCGCTTTTTATATTCTCAATCTGACGAAGCGAAAGCTCACCGGATAGCATAAGCTTTTTAAAACCAAAGCCTTCAAGCGCCTCGGCGGCATATGAGTTAAATATATTCGCGTCAGCCGAAGCAATAAGCTCATAGCCGAGCTCCACCGCTCTTTTCGCAATACCCATATCGGAAACAAGAAGCTTTTTCGCCCCGAGTTTCTTTAAATTTTTCAGCAAATATATATATTTTTCAAGGTTTTTTTCACGTATAACGGGCGGAAAAGCGGGAATCAGCCTCTCATCGCCGCAGTTTTCGGCATAAAGCTCTGCGGGGCAATATATCTCGCTTATTTCAGGCATTGTTTTTAAAGCGTCAAGCTGTTTTTTTTCACGCACAAAAGCCGTAAATGCAAAGGCTTTATCCATAGTTTTTCCCGGCTCCGGCAAATGCAATTTAAAACTGCCGATTTCCCGTCTGCCGCTTTCAATCAAAAGTCTTGACAGCTTTTCAAGAGCATCTCGGCGAAGTTCATTTATTTCACTTACCGGAATAAAAATTTCCCCGGTTATGTTTATTTTTATTTTCGCAGCAAAAAAAGGGTATGCCCCTGTTTTTTCAAGCTGTTTATATATTTGCTGCTCAGTTAACGGAGCGGCTTTTGCCGCCTGAACGTCATTTTTGCTTTCAACCGTAAAGCTGAATTTGCCGTAAACCGTTTCAAGGCTTGCTTTTTTACCCGCCTCCGCATTGAAAACAAATTCGACCGGAGTTTTTTTGTTGTTACAGCTTTCGGAGGAATATTCTCCGTAAATCCGAAGAAGCTTCTCATCCTGCTTTGCGTAAGCGTCATCATTTGAGGAATCTTTTTTTATACGGTTAGGTTTTCCGTCAAAAGGTGCCGAAGTAAACCCTCCCCTGCTGAAAATGCTTTCAAGCTTTTTAAGTTCTTCCGTTTCAATAGGTTTTTCTTCATCAATGGCTTTTCTGTATGCTTCGCTTACCGCCGCGACATATTCGGCGCTTTTCATTCTGCCCTCGATTTTCAGGCAGTCCGCGCCGCTTAAAAGCACTTTATCAATTC
>CACZTG010000248.1 GCA_902783995.1 uncultured Ruminococcus sp.
AAGCCGTAAATTGAAAGGCAGGAAAACAAATGAGTACACTTAACATATTGCTTGCTCTTGCGGTTGCGTTTTTGACGAGCTTTTTATCGGTTCCGTTTATTAAAAATATTGCCATAAAAGCCGGCGCGATCGATTATCCGAAAGACGGCAGACGAATGCATAAAAAACCAATACCGCGTCTCGGCGGACTTTCGATTTATTACGGCTTTATAGTGAGCCTTCTTTGCTTCGGAACACTTGACAGGCAGCTTTGGGGCATTATTTTAGGTTCTCTTATAATTGTAATTCTCGGCGTGGTTGACGATATAAAAACTCTTAAAGCTCACCCGAAATTTTTTGTGCAGCTCATAGCTGCCGCCGTTCCGGTGTTTATGGGCTCAAGAATTAATTTTTTGTCGCTTCCTTTTAATCAAAGCGTTATGCCTAACATTGTTTTTAACGATATAATATCCTACGGTATTTCTATTTTATGGATTGTCGGCGTGACAAACGCCGTTAATCTTATTGACGGGCTTGACGGTCTGGCGGCAGGGATTTCAACCATAGCCTCCGCTTCAATTTTTTTTATTGCTCTTTTAAACGGAAACGTTTTTGTAACAACCATATCCATAATTCTTGTAGGAGCTTGCCTTGGATTTTTGCCTTATAACCTTAATCCCGCAAAAATTTTTATGGGCGATACGGGAGCAACCTTTTTAGGTTATATTATGGCTGTTATGTCCGTACAAGGGCTTTTTAAAAGTTATACCGTCATAACCTTTATCGTGCCTGTGCTTATTTTAGGGCTTCCGATTTTTGATACATCTTTCGCGATAATAAGGCGTATGGCTCATCATAAGCCTATTATGCAGGCAGACAGAGGACATCTTCATCACAGGCTCATTGATATGGGCTTTAACCAAAAGCAAACTGTTGCCATACTTTATACCATAAGCGCGCTTCTCGGGCTCAGCGCTATCATTATGGAAGGTTATGATGAAATAACAGGTGTTTTGCTTTTGCTTTCTGTAATAATTTTTGTAGCACTCGCCGTTATTTTTACGGGAAATCCAAAACCCGACGACATAATTGAACCCAAAGAAGGAGAAAAAAACAATGAATAAACTGAAAGTTATGACTGTTTTCGGAACAAGACCCGAAGCTATTAAAATGGCGCCGCTTGTTTTAGAGCTTCAAAAAGCAAAGGATATTGAAAGTCTTGTATGCATAACCGCGCAGCACCGTGAAATGCTCGATATGGTTATGGAGCTTTTTAAAATAAAAGCGGACTTTGACCTTAATATTATGCAGGCAAATCAAACTCTTACGGGCATAACAACCCGCGCGATTGACGGCTTATCGGCTGTTTTTGAAGAAGCGCGTCCCGATGTTGTGCTTGTGCATGGAGATACGACAACAACCTTTTGCGGCAGCCTTGCGGCGTTTTACAATCATATACCCGTAGGACACGTTGAAGCGGGACTTCGTACATATGACAAATATTCTCCGTTTCCAGAGGAAATAAACCGCTGTCTCACGGGAACAATAGCGCAGTACCATTTCGCGCCGACCGTGAACAATAAAAACAATCTTTTAAAAGAGCAGAAGCAGGGTGATATTTTTATTACGGGCAATACCGTAATTGACGCAATAAAATATACCGTAAAGCCCGGTTACGTTTTCCGTAATCCCGCTTTGCAAAAGCTTGACTTTTCAAAAAGAACCGTTCTTATTACGGCGCACCGTCGTGAAAACCTCGGCAAGCCGCTTGAAAATATATGCAGGGCAATTCTTGACGTTGTAAACGATACGCCCGATATTCAGGCAGTTTATCCCGTACATCTTAATCCCAAAGTAAGAAATACCGTTTTTGATATTTTAGGCTCTCATGAGCGTATTCATCTGATTGACCCGCTTGATGTTGATGAGCTTCATAATCTTATGAGCCGCTGCTTTATGGTTATGACGGATTCGGGAGGTTTGCAGGAGGAAGCGCCCTCTCTCGGAAAGCCTGTTCTGGTGCTTCGTACCGAAACGGAAAGACCCGAGGCCGTAAATGCGGGCACTGTTAAAATGGCGGGCTGTGAATACGATAATATATATAAATCGGCGCGCACTCTGCTCACCGATGAAAACGCGTATAACAAAATGGCTCACGCCGTGAACCCTTACGGTGACGGAAAAGCAAGTGAAAGAATCGTACAGGCGCTGCGCTATTCGTTTGGTCTTACCGAATCCGCGCCGGATGAGTTTTTTGTTAAATAAAATCATTTTTAAGGAAAAATTTTAAAAAGTGCTTGATTTTTTTAAAAAAATATGTTATAATTGTAAATACGTATTGCGCAATAAGTAGCAATGTACAAAATCATCGGGATTAAACAGCGAAAGCTGCCCACCGTAAAACAGCGCAAAATCCGGAATTTGTGCTTTTATAACGGACAATATGGTTTTGCAATATGGCTATAAGAAAAAGAGGTGAAAGAGATGAAGGCAGGTATCCATCCTGATTACAAACCGACAACCATTACCTGTGCTTGCGGCGAGGTTATTGAAACACGTTCAACAAAGGAAAATATCCGTGTTGAAATTTGTTCAAAATGCCACCCCTTCTTTACAGGTAAGCAAAAGCTTGTTGATACAGGCGGACGAGTTGAAAAATTCAGAAAGAAATACGGCATGCAGGAGAAGTAAGCAAAAAGCTTTCTCTCTTAATTATGAGCTGAAGGCACCGCAAAAACGCGGTGCTTCTTTCATTCTTACCGCCCTTTGTTATTTGTTCATAATAAAACCGAAACAACCTTTGGAAAATCAAGATAATTATCGACTTTTAAAAATTTAATATCGGATTTAAAAACGCTTTCATCATTACCGCCCAAACCGTAATCATCACCTACAAACACGAGTTCACTGTGTTTAAATCCGTTTTCTTTGCAGAACATATCAAGAGCATAATATTTATCATAAGGTTTCGGCGCCATATCAAATGATGACGAGCCGCCGACAAAAACGTTATATTCCGGAAAAGTCTTTAAAACAAATTCATATATTGCTCTGCGTTTTTTTCTGTCGGGGTCAAAAGAAAGTTTATCTTCCTGCCTTGCTTTTGTACCCAAAAGCGGAAATGTCAGACAGCCCGAAGGATGATACTCCACGTTATCACCCGAAAAATCCGTGTATCCGAATTTTTCACGCAGCATTGTCACTCTTTGTTCAACACTTTCTCTGTCACATTCAAATGTAACATCTCTTACAATATCAATATCGGATGTGCTTTTATTGTAAATTCCGTACTGAAGTCCGTAATTTCCGATGACATCAACCGGAAAACGCTCCATCTGATTAAATATACGCATAACCTGACCGGCTCCCGCCATAATCAGCTTATATTTTTCGGAAAGCTTTATCATTGCGTTTTTGTTTTCAAAACACATGGGCTGTTTGTGCTGTGTTATTGTGCCGTCAAGGTCAAACGCTATAACTTTTATATTACTCACAGTTCACCGTCTCCTATACTGTTATACAGCCAAAGGACACTGTATCTGTCTTTCAAATCTTTTGCATACAAAACAGCGTCATGTATTTTTTCTTTACCGTATAATTTTTCAAATTCGTTTATATCAAGCTCTATACTTTTGAGATATTTTAAAAGCTCTTCTTTTTTGGGACATTCGTTCAGTATTTCTTTAATCTC
>CACZTG010000249.1 GCA_902783995.1 uncultured Ruminococcus sp.
AAAACAGAAAAAAACAACTCTGCCTATGATTCCGCTTCGTGGGCTTGTAGTTCTGCCATATATGATTTTGCATTTTGATGTGGGAAGGCAAAAATCAATAAAAGCCCTTGAAGAAGCGCTTGCGACAAATCAGCTTATTTTTTTGGTAACTCAAATTAATGAAAATGTTAAAGAACCCGATATGTCACAGCTTTACAAAACAGGAACAATCGCAAAGGTTTCGCAGATACTCCGTATGCCGGGAAACGTAATACGTGTTCTTGTTGAAGGTATAAGCCGTGCGCAGCTTTGCTCTGTAACGGGAACGGATTATTCGGTTGCCGAAATAATTGAATATATGCCGAAAACACTCGATAAAATAGATATAAATACCGAAGCGCTTATCAGAAACGTCCGTGACGTGTGCGAAAAATATTTTGAAGTTGAAAACAAAGTTTCTCCGGAATCGATTGCCGCTGTTATATCCACTGCTGCGGCTGCCGATGACCCCGGTCGTATGTGCGACATAATAACCGGAAATATTGATCTGCCCATAGCGGACAAACAAATGATACTTGAAAGCATCGAACCCGAGGAACGCCTTGAAAACCTTGTTTTTATACTTTCACGTGAGCTTGAGCTTTTAAAGCTTTCAAGCAGAATTGACGAGAAAGTCAAAAAGAACATGGATAAAAACCAACATGACTACTATCTTCGTGAACAGCTGCAGGTTATTCAGGAAGAGCTTGGCGATAAGGACGGAATAGGCGCGGAGGTCAGAGAATACCGTGAAAAATTTGCCGCACTCGAACTTCCCGAAGAAGCCGCGAAAAAAGTTGAAAAAGAGCTTGACAGACTTTTGAAAACGCCTCCCGGCACAGGCGAAGGAACGGTAATAAGAAACTATCTTGATTGGATTGCGGACCTTCCGTGGAATATAAGCACGGAAGATAATATGGATATTAAAAATGCCGAAAAAATTCTCGAAAGAGACCATTACGGTCTTGAAAAGGTTAAACAGCGTATAATTGAATATCTTGCCGTCAGAAAGCTTTCGGGAGGAATAAAAGCTCCCATAATATGCCTTGTCGGACCTCCGGGCGTGGGAAAAACGTCAATAGCGCGTTCCGTTGCTGAAGCAATGAACAAAAAATACGTCAGGATTTCACTCGGCGGTGTCCGTGACGAAGCGGAAATAAGAGGTCACAGAAGAACCTACCTCGGCTCAATGCCCGGCAGAATAATATACGCCCTCAAACAAGCCGGAAGCAATAATCCTCTTATGCTTTTCGATGAAATAGATAAGCTTTCAAGCGATATTCACGGCGATCCTTCATCGGCTATGCTTGAAGTCCTGGACGGTGAGCAAAACAGCACCTTCAGAGATAACTATATTGAGCTTCCGTTTGACCTCAGCAAGGTTACTTTTATCACAACGGCAAACAGGCTTGATACAATTCCGGGTCCGCTTCTTGACAGAATGGAGGTTATTGAGCTTCCAAGCTATATTGAGGACGAAAAATATAACATAGCAAAACGCCATCTTATTCCGAAGCAGCTTAAAATGTACGGTCTTAAAGCGGGAACAGTTAAGTTTACGGACGATGCCGTTCATGATATTATAAACTACTATACCCGTGAAGCCGGCGTGAGAAACCTCGAAAGAGAAATCGGCAGCATATGCCGCAAAGCGGCGGCAAAAATAGTGTCGGAGGGTAAAAAAAGCGTAAAAATAACATCTAAAAATCTTGAAAGCTTTCTCGGCTCACACCGTTTCGGTTACGACCTTATGAAAAAAGAACCCGCAGTCGGAATATCTACGGGGCTTGCGTGGACTCAGGTCGGCGGAGATACTCTTGATATTGAAGTCAATGTTATGGAAGGCAGCGGAAATGTTGAGCTTACGGGGCACCTCGGCGATGTTATGAAGGAATCCGCGAAAGCCGCGATAAGCTATATAAGAACAAAAACAGACGAATACGGTATAAATGCGGATTTTTACAAAAACTGTGATATTCATATTCATGTTCCCGAAGGCGCAACGCCAAAGGACGGACCTTCCGCCGGAATTACAATTGCCACGGCGCTTGTTTCGGCGCTTTCCGGGCAGCCCGTAAGAAGCGATGTTGCAATGACAGGTGAAATTACCCTGCGCGGCAGAGTTTTGCCGATAGGCGGTCTGCGTGAAAAATCGCTTGCGGCATACCGCAGCGGAATACGAACAATTATAATTCCGCAGGATAATTTAAAGGATACCGAAGAAATCCCAGAAAATATCAGAAAAGATATTACCTTTATCCCCGCCTTTTCCATGCAGCAGGTATTAAACACAGCGCTTTGCAAGCTGTCTGTTTATTCGGATATTTCAAAAAAGAGTGACGATACGGTTCCAAACGCGTCCGTACATCAAAATGTGGAAATAACAAACCGTATTTAGAAAGGAAAGCTTATGAATCTGAATAATCTGTCAATTGAGGTTTCGGCAGTCAGCCCGAAGCAATACCCGACCGGAAACCGCCCCGAAATTGCTTTCGCGGGTAGGTCTAATGTGGGTAAGTCATCCTTTCTCAACAAAATGGTCGGCAGAAAAAGTCTTGCGAGAACCAGCGGCAAGCCCGGCAAAACCGCACAGATAAATTTTTTTAATATTGACGGGCAGGTGTTTTTTGTTGACCTTCCCGGTTATGGCTATGCCGCCGTTTCAAAAGCGGAACAACAGCGCTGGGGAGCAATGATGGACACATATCTTAACATGAGAAAACAGTTAAGACAGGTGGTTTTACTTGTTGACAGCCGCCACAAGCCCTCAAAAGACGATATTCAAATGGCTGAATGGATAAGATACCGCTTCGGCTACCTTATAATTGTCGCGACAAAAATCGATAAGCTTTCGGCAAAACAGCTTGAAGGTAATTTACAGCTCATTGCCGATACTCTTAAGTTTACGGAAGATGATATTCTTCTCCCCTTTTCGGCGGAAACAGGCAGCGGAAAAGAGGATTGCTGGGAGGT
>CACZTG010000250.1 GCA_902783995.1 uncultured Ruminococcus sp.
GCCGCCGAAGCTGCATAAAAATTCGTTGCCGCTTTTAACGGCATACGTAACAATCATTGCCGCGCCGACAATCAGGTATAAAACGCCGGTGTATATTCTTGTTTTAATTTTCTTTTCAAAATTCACTATTATTCCTCCTCAAAAATAAAAATTTCCTCAATTGTTTTATTAAAATATTTCGCTATTTTGTGCGCAAGGGAAAGCGAAGCGGTATATCTGCCGTTTTCGAGAGAAATTATGGTTTGCCTTGTAACTCCGACTGCCGCGGCGAGAATATCCTGTGTGATTTTTCGCTCCTTGCGAAAAGTTTTAATTTTATTATTCAAACAGCAGTTCCCCCTTTTTAAGTGTAAAGCTCACTTTACATTAAGTATAACACTTTTTTGTGAAAATGTCAAGTATATTTTACATTTTTTTAAAAAATTCCGGAAAGCCTGTCAACTTGGTTAATAAAAAGGTTGACAAGACAAACAAAATGTGATAAAATATGTTGTAACAATTTTATTTTTTACATAGGACGATTTATATTATGAACAAAACAAAATTTTTAAGCTACTGCGCTTTTTTTGCGGCGCTTACCGCCGTGCTTTCGCAAATTTCCGTGCCGATAGGACCGGTGCCCGTAAACCTTGCGCTTATGTCACCCGTTATATGCTCCGCGCTTTTCGGCGTTAAAACCGGTGTTGCGTCACAAACTGTTTTTGTACTGCTCGGCGCGGTCGGACTGCCTGTTTTCGCGGGCTTTAAAGGCGGGCTTTCGGCGCTCGCGGGGCCTACGGGCGGCTACATAATAGGGTATATTCTTTGCGCCGCGGCTGTGGGGCTTATCTTGCAAAAAGCAAACAAAAAAACCACGGCAATGCTTGTTACGGCAGCCGTGGCGGGAACGTTAATATGTTATGCTTTTGGCACGTTATGGTTTGTTTATCAGCAAAAAACGAGCTTTTTTGCGGCGCTTTCGCTCTGCGTTTTTCCGTTTTTGCCGGGAGACGCGGTTAAAATCGCGCTTGACGCGCTGATAATAAAGAAAACAAATAAATATTTAAAACGGTAGATTTTTTTCGTGCGGCAGTCTGCCGCACCTGCTTAAAAATATATTTTTGCCTTCTCCTTGATGAGAAGGGGGGACCTCACAGCGGCGGATAAGACGGAAAAGTAAAGCAAATATTTTTTTAACGCTTGCAAAATAATTGCGGTGAAGCCGCTCCGGATTATATTGTTAAGCCGCCGTCAACGCACAAAACCTGCCCTGTGATATAATCGGCGGCAGATGACGCCAGAAACAGCATAACGCCCGCGATATCCTGCGGCAGCCCTATTCTGCCGAGAGGGATTTCCTCTTTAAGCTCGGCAAAATCCGCGTCTTTAAGATGAGCGTTCATATCGGTTTTTATAACGCCGGGAGCTATGCAGTTTACCGTAATGCCGCTCGGCGCGACTTCTTTCGCGAGCGCTTTTGTAAACCCTATTACCGCCGCCTTTGAAGCGGAATACGCCGTTTCGCAGGAGCCTCCCGACACGCCCCATATTGATGAAACATTTATGATTTTTCCGCTGTGACGTGTTAGCATGCAGTCAAGCGCCGCGTTCGCGCAGTTAAACGTACCTTTTACGTTTACGGCAAAAAGCTTGTCAAGCTCCTTTTCGGAAACATCGGAAATGACAGCTTGTTTAAGCGCTGTTCCGGCATTGTTTATAAGCACATCAATTTGACCGAACCGGTTCAGCACAGCGTTAATCAGCTCCTGTGCCTGCTCCGCGCTTGAAACGTCGGCTTTAAAGGCGCTGCCGCCGATTTCTTCGGCAAGCGCGAGAGCTTTTTTTTCACTGTTAAAATAGTTTACGGCAACATTATAGCCGTTTGCCGCGAAAGCTCTTGCCGCGCCTGCTCCTATACCGCGTGATGAGCCTGTAATGAGCACGGTTTTTTTCATTTTTCAATCACCTCGTTTTTTGTAACATCGCTGACCGTCACGATTATTTTGTCTGTAACAATTCCAAGATACTCCTCAAGCGCCGCCGCAATACGGTCTTGTATGTCGGCGCAGGCTTTTGTTATATTTCTTATATTGTTCAGCGTAACGTTAAGCCGTGGGCTTATACCGACAAGCGTTGAAATCGCGCGGGCGTCTTTAACAGACACGCCGCGTACACGTTCCGCTTCGTAGCGGCATATATCCGCGATTACGTTTCTGTCAACACGGTATTCGCCGAGATAGCTGTAACTCGGCCGCATAACCGTTTTTTCGGATTTATAATTTCTTGCCGCAAGAAGCACCTCAAGCTTTTCCATAAAATAACCCTGAAAATCCCGCTTGACCGCCATAGTCGGTACGGGAATAACGTGCATACCGAGAGTATTTCTTACGCGTTTCGCGGTTTCAATTTCGTCCGCGGTAGCGATTTCCGATATGTCAATATACCTTTCAACTGCGCCAAGGCTAAGCCGTGCCGCGATTCTGTCAGCCATTTCACGGCTTGTTCCGACAATAAGAACAGAAGGGACGTCAAGCTTTTGTATGGTTTTTTTCATTGCCGCGGCGTCCGCATCATTAAAAAAAATCGCTTTTTTTGTCGAACCCATTTTTGTTTTTTCTTTTTTCGCGGAGCTTCCTGCGACAACACCGCCTTCGCTTATTAAAAGACCGTCATCAATAATATATTTTATACCGAGAGTGCCCGCAAGCCATGCGGCGCGATAGCTTTTGCCGCTGCCGCTTTCGCCGGTTAAAGCATATATTTTCAAGAACAACACCTCACGAAATAAGATTTAAGCGGATACAAAGTTTTTGTATCCGCTTTTAAAATTCTTTAGTGTTTTATTTTGCGTAATCAACAGCGCGAACCTCTCGGATAACATTGACTTTAATCTGTCCCGGATATTCAAGCTCTGCCTCTATACGCTTAACAATATCTCTCGCGACCATTGTTATAGATTCGTCACCGATAACCTCAGGCTTAACCATAATCCTTATTTCACGGCCCGCCTGTATCGCGTAAGATTTTTCAACCCCGTTAAAGCTGTCGGCAATTTCCTCAAGCTTTTCAAGACGCTTTATGTAGGTTTCAAGATTTTCACGTCTTGCGCCCGGTCTTGCCGCTGAAACGGCGTCAGCCGCCTGAACGATGCAGGCAATGACGGTTTCGGCTTCAACATCGCCGTGATGAGCCATAATCGCGTGTACGATTTCATTGCTCTCGTGATATTTTTTCGCAAGATTTGCGCCTATCTGAATATGCGTACCCTCCTGCTCATGGTCAACAGCTTTTCCGATATCATGAAGAAGCCCCGCTCTTTTAGCGAGAGTGATATCCTCGCCAAGCTCGCCTGCCATAAGACCTGCGAGATGAGCAACCTCAATACTGTGCATAAGCACGTTCTGACCGTAGCTGGTTCTGAAACGGAGCCTTCCGAGAATTTTAAGAAGCTCC
>CACZTG010000251.1 GCA_902783995.1 uncultured Ruminococcus sp.
ATATTTTTTTTCACAAGCCCTGTGTAAAGCAGCGGAAAGGCCGTTTCAAGCCCCACTATGCCGAAAGCGCTTTTTTCAAGCCCTTTTGATTTTTCCTCGGCGCTGTGCGGAGCGTGGTCGGTCGCAATCATATCCACCGTGCCGTCTGTTATGCCCTCTAAAACCGCTTCACGGTCTTTTTCGGAACGAAGCGGCGGATTCATTTTAAATTTGCCGTCATCTTTAAGGGCGTTTTCGTCAAGTAAAATATAGTGCGGAGCTGTTTCGCAGGTTACGTTTATACCGCTTTTTTTTGCCTGCCTTATAAGATTAATGCTTTCTTTGCACGACACATGACATACGTGGTAAGCGCAGCCTGTTTTCGCGCAGAGCTCCAAATCGCGCTCAATCGGTTTCCATTCACTTTCGGAGCAGATGCCCTTATGTCCGTGTTTTAAAGCATAAGCTCCTTTATGTATATAACCGCCTTCAAGCAGGGAGTTATCTTCACAGTGGGCGGAAATTATGCTGCCGCTTTCCTTTACGAGAAGCATAGCTTCTTTCATCATTCCGGCGGTCTGAATACCTTTGCCGTCGTCGGAAAAACCTATTACATAATCTGAAAGGTTTTTTATGTCGGAAAGCTTTTCACCTTCAAGCTTAACCGACAGCGAGCCAAAGGGATAAACGCTTATAACGGCGTCTTTTTTTATTATATCAAGCTGTTTTTGCAAATTTGAAACGCAATCGGGAACGGGGCTTAAGTTCGGCATGGTGCATACCGCGGTGTAACCGCCTTTTGCCGCTGCGAGGCTGCCGTTTTTTATTGTTTCTTTATATGAAAAGCCAGGCTCGCGGAAATGCACATGAACATCACAAAAAGCGGGAAAGACGGTATAACTGCCGCCCCGGCATTTGTTTTTTATATTTTCGGGCAAAACGGTTAAATCAAAGCAGTTCAAAAAAACACCTCCGTTAAAAAAATCCTGTCTTTTATAAGACAGGAAAATAAAGCATAGAGCCAAATCGGATAAACCCGTATCATAAATTCCCCAATCTTATCGATATCTCTGTATCGCCTGTTAAAGATTTGTTAATTTTATTTTACCACAAAAGACGGTTTTTGTCAATTAAAAATTATATTATGCAAAACCTAAAAATCCTCCGCAATAACCGACCACGCTTTAACAAGCTTTTCAAAGGTCCAGGCAGCGTTTGCGGGAGAGGTGGAAGGAAGGCATACGGCGTTTATTCCGAGCTTTTCTTTCGTAAACATATTATAATATTTTTCAGCCGCCCTGCCGTTTACAAATATGCGCCGCACGGCGGAATTTTTTAAAATCACGCTAAGGTCGTTTGCGGTCACGTTTTTTATAGAACTGTCAGAGCTGCCCGAAATATCACAGGAGGCAATAACGTCCCATAAGGCAAGCCCGCTCGACAGTACAAGTTTTGTTTTTTCCTCAATTGTGCGGGGAACGGGGGAGTTAAAGACCGCGGCAGTGACGCGCCAGAAACGGTTCCTGGGATGACCGTAAAAAAACTTTTGTTCTCTTGATTTTACCGAAGGAAAGCTGCCGAGAATAAGCACCTTCGAGTTTTTATCAAAAAGCGGCGGAAAAGGGTGCGTTATCATAACATATTCTCCTTATTTACGTTTTATAAAAGAATTTATAATAAATATAAAATAGCCGATAGCAAGAAGCACCGCCATTCCGGTACCGAAAAGCGCGAAGGCGTTATACGGTACGTGATAATATGTTGTAAGCCCGAAATAGGGGCGAAGAACAAAATATGTAAGCAAAAAGTGAAGCGTCGGTATTATAAGCCATAAAAACGGGTCAAGAGGACGGTACGCGCCTTTGCGGTCAAAAAAGAGGCAATCGGCGAGCATAATTAAGGGGCATACAATACAAAGCAGCCAGCATACAAGACCGTTACCGAAAATTGAGCCTTCATATACGCCGAAAAAAATCGGAAGAAGCACCGCGTCCGCGGCAAGGCAGACTTTTATACGGGGAAATACAGAGGATTTTTTTGAGCTTAACGTAATTGTGCTGTACAGCACAGTTACAGCTATACACAAAAAACAAAGAAAGTTTATAAAAAGCGAATAATATTTCAGTGATTTTATAAACGTTCCGAGACTTGCGCCTGCAATTTTCGCGTAACACCAGCCTTCAAGAATAAGAAAAATAAGCCTTAAAAGCATTGCGTTGAAAGCTTCCGTACCCTTTGATACCCCTCCTCCGAAAAGACAGCTTAAAAGATACATCAAAAGTGCGGCGAAAAGTGTACCGAGCAAAAGCTTTATAAGGTTATCCTTATCCTTTAAAAAATCCGAAATATCGGAAAGCCACGGAAAATCAAACAGTCCCGCAAGTGCGGCAACAAGAGCCGCAAGCGCAAGCCATATAATTAAGTCACGGGGCGAGAAGTTTCCTTTTTTATCAAAAAACAAAA
Organism: uncultured Ruminococcus sp.; assembly: GCA_902783995.1. The sequence continues at coordinate 2,443 of CACZTG010000251.1, forward strand.
AGTCAAGAAGCATCATAAAAGGCAAAAGCACAGCCGTTATGTAGCCGCCTGTAAAAAATCTGAAAAACATATGACTGTTTATGATAAGCACCATGAAAGCAAGCAGCGTTAAAGCGCCTTTAATTTCATAAAACGCCTTCGCGGGCTCTTTTTTTAAAGTAAAAATAAAAATTATCAGTATTATTATAAGGCATAATAGGTCCGTAAGAGGCGCAAAACCGAGCAGTCTTTCGGGCTGCCAGGAGTACCCCATATATTCGGTCAGTCCCCATACGGCGAAAAGAATAAAAGCAAGTCTGTAAATAAGCGCAATGTGTTTTTTCATGGCAAAAATCAGTCCTTAATTAAATATATATTATAATTATACCTTTTTTTTAAATAAAAATCAAGAAAAAAATAAAAATGTTGCAATACAATTAATGGGCGGTAAAATGTACGCAAAGGGCGACGCTGTAAGAGTAAAAGGTGTTTTCTATCCTTCAATTAAGACGGTAGAGCCGCTGCTTAACGATTACGGCTGTTTGCACTACAAAATCCCAGTAGTCCTCGGCGTGTCACAGCCGGCATACAGCGAAAGGGAGCTTGAGGCACTCAAAGAGAAGGACAACCGTACATTTGAGTTTGAAGGGAAGCGGTACACGGGCTATGAGGCAAAGCAGACGCAAAGGCAGATAGAA
>CACZTG010000252.1 GCA_902783995.1 uncultured Ruminococcus sp.
AAGAGAAGAAACATACAGCGAGGAAAATCCCGACGGCAGATGGAGAAAATTCGCCTATGAGGATATTATATCCCGTGACAAGACAAGTCTTGATATTTTTTGGATAAAGGACAAATCCTTAGCTGACCTTGACAACCTCCCTGCTCCCGATGTTTTGGCAGCCGAAATAATGGAAAATCTGGAAAGTGCTATGGATAGTTTTGCAGAGCTTATAAAGGAATTGAAATAGGTGAACAGGTGACACCGATGCCGTGGGACACAGTGGATGTATTTTTGTCACATTTTTGTACCTTCGGCGCTATCAGAAAAGCGGCGAAGCCGCAAACAAACGAAAAAATCCGTTGCGGTAAGGCACGTCATTTTTCATTCAATCCATTGCTTCAAGAAGAAAGCTTACCGGGCGAAATCCGTCATTGCAGGAAATCATGGCGGATTTTTTGTTTTTCATCCACCCGCCGTAAAAATCCTCTGCACCGTGTGAAAGCGCCATAACAAACGGCGAAACGCTGCTCCATGCGCTGTCGCAGAAGCCCTCGGGTTTTTGCAGACCGTTTGAGATAAATTCCATTCCTATCTTCATATCACACGCATGCTCAATGGGATTTTCGTATTCCTTTATGAGGTCCTCGTGGCAAACTGTACGCATAACGGTAATTCTGACTTTTTTCATATGTATGCTCCTTCAGCTTTCAGTTTTTTCCGTCTGCGGCTCTTATATATTTTGCGACTTCGTTTGCGCAGGCAAGCTTGCCTTCCGCGCTCAAATGTATGTTGTCGGGACCGATATATGCGTCAATATTTGCGTTTACAAAGCTGTAAAGGTCGTTGATGACAACATTTTCTTTTTTCATAAACTCTGTAACCGCTTTGTTATATTCTTTTATGATTTCTATTTTCTGATTCGGATTCTGAGGCTTTACGGGTGTAGTTGTCGCGAAAATAATTTTGTCGGTGATTTTCCTGAGTTCACGTAAAATTTTTGATATGTAGCTTATATATTCGTCTATCGGCGTAAACGCGCCGTCCTCCTCACAGACAATCGAGGTATCCCAAAGACCGTTGTTCCAGTGTATTATATCGGGATAGATTATATTGTCCGAGAGCGCTTCCGTGGGGGCAATAAGCCCGTTATCGGTCTGCTTTTCGGTAATGTTTGACGAAAACCCCTTAAACATTCTTCCAAGCTCGTTTAAGGTATATTTGGCAAAGCGGCAGTTGTCGGGGCTTCCCCAGACCTCGTATTCGTTTTTTAAAATTTCCTGTACGTCAGCCTGATATCCCTGACGTATTGAATCACCTATAAGCATTACTTTTTTCATTATATGACCTTCTTTAAAAAAAATAAAAAATCGTACACCTTTCCTCGAATTACGTCTGCACACGTTTTTGTACTTTGAAAACTCCTGCCGGGCTGCCTCGCAACACACGCAGGGAAACGCTTATTGCTGCTCGGTTCCCCGCCTGACAAGGTTCACGCGCCTACGTTGTGCAAGACCCGACAATCAACATTTTCTGATACAAACTGACAGTACATAAGTAACCCTCAAAAAGGAATTCACCCCTGCTGTAGCGGACTGCAGGTACAGGGAACCGCTGCCTCCCCGGTTAGTACGACTTTATAAGTATAACACATTTTAAAAATAAAATCAAGTATTTTAAAAAATATTTTTAAAAAACCACATACACCGAACTTATGTACGAAAATTTCTATAAACGCTTGACAAATGCTAAATTTTGGGGTATTATATATAATAGAGTATTGTTGATATACTATACCTTGTATATCGCACATAAAAGGAGCAGAGATAAATTAATGGCAGGAAAATATGATAATGACAGTATAACATCACTCAAAGGAGCCGACAGAGTAAGGCTTCGCCCTGCGGTAATTTTCGGCTCGGACGGGCTTGAGGGATGCGAACACGCGGTTTTTGAAATTCTTTCAAATTCCATTGATGAGGCGCGTGAGGGCTACGGCAGCGTAATTGAGGTTACAAAATACCTTGACGGCTCAATAGAAGTAACCGACCACGGCAGGGGAATACCGCTCGATTATAACGAGCGTGAAGGAAGATATAACTGGGAGCTTGTTTTCTGTGAATTATACGCAGGCGGCAAATATAAAAACCTTGCGGGCGGAGATTATGAGTACAGTCTCGGACTTAACGGTCTCGGAAGCTGCGCGACTCAATATTCCTCCGAATATATGGACGTAACGGTTACGCGTGACGGCACACGTTTTGATTTGCATTTTGAAAAAGGCGAAAATATTGGCGGACTTACAAAAACGGAAATAAAAGGCAAAAAAACGGGAACAAAAATAAAATGGAAGCCCGATAAAGATGTTTTTACCGATATAAACGTAAGCGCGGAATATTTTAAAAATACGCTTAAAAGGCAGGCTATTGCAAATTCGGGACTGAAATTTGTTTTTTATAACGAAACAGAGGACGGTATGGAAATTTCCGAATATCTTTATGCGGACGGCATAAACGAATACGCAAAAGAGATATCGGGCGAAACGGGGCTTACGGAGGTTCATTCGTTTTCAACCGAAGGAAGCGGAAAGGACAGAGAGGATAAGCCTGAATATAAGGTTAAAATGAACGTTGCCTTTTGTTTTAACAATACGGTTAATCTTATTGAATATTATCATAATTCAAGCTGGCTCGAATACGGCGGCGCGCCCGACAAAGCTGTCAGAAACGCTTTTGTATATGCGATAGACCGCTATCTTAAAGCAAACAACAAATATAATAAAAATGAGCAGAAAATAACGTTTCAGGATATTCAGGACAGTCTTGTGCTTATTATAAATTCGTTTTCAACCTTTACAAGCTATGAAAATCAGACCAAAAAAGCAATAAACAATAAGTTTATTCAGGAGTTTATGACAGAGGCGCTGCGTCATAACCTTGAAGTGTATTTTATCGAAAATAAGCTTGACGCCGAAAAAATCGCGGGACAGGTGCTTGTGAACAAACGCAGCCGCGAATCGGCGGAAAAAGCAAGGCTTAACATAAAAAAACAGCTTTCATCGAATATTGATATTACAAACCGCGTCGAAAAGTTTGTCGATTGCAGAACAAAGGATATAAGCCGCAGAGAGGTTTATATTGTGGAGGGCGATTCCGCGCTTACTTCCGTTAAGCTTGCGAGAGACAGCGATTTTCAGGCTGTTATTCCTGTAAGGGGTAAAATTTTAAACTGTCTTAAAGCCGATTATGACAAAATTTTCAAAAGTCAGATAATAACCGACCTTATGCGGGTGCTCGGCTGCGGCGTTGAAATAAAGACAAAGCATAATAAGGACCTCAGCACCTTTGATATTAACAATTTAAGGTGGAGTAAAATAATAATCTGTACCGACGCGGACGTTGACGGATACCAGATAAGGACGCTTATTCTTTCGATGATTTACGCGCTTACTCCCACTCTGATAGAAAAAGGCTATGTTTATATTGCGGAATCCCCGCTTTTTGAGGTGCGTACAAAGGACGAAACCTTTTTTGCCTATACCGACAAAGAGAAAAACGAGCTTGTGGAGCGTCTTGGCAAATGCAGTGTCCACCGTTCAAAGGGACTCGGCGAAAACGACCCCGATATGATGTCGGTAAGCACAATGAATCCGGCAACAAGAAGGCTTATTCAGGTTACTCCCGAGGACGCGGAGGCAACGGAGCAGATGTTTGATATTCTGCTCGGCGATAATTTGCCCGCAAGAAAGGATTATATTGCCGAAAACGGCGGGAAATATATGGAAATGCTCGATGTTGAATGATATCACGTTTTGGAAGGAATGAACAGATTTTTATGGCAAAACATAAGAAAACCGGGCAGGAGTATGTTCCTGTTGAAGAAAAAATTATAGAGCAGAAAATATGCGATACGCTTGAAACCAACTATATGCCATATGCCATGAGCGTTATCGTTTCGAGAGCTATTCCCGAAATTGACGGTTTTAAGCCTTCTCACAGAAAGCTCCTTTACACAATGTACAAAATGGGGCTTATATCGGGCGCAAGGACAAAATCATCAAATGTTGTGGGTCAGACAATGAAGCTTAATCCGCACGGCGATGCGGCAATTTATGAAACAATGGTACGTCTCGCAAGGGCAAACGAATCGCTTCTTGTGCCTTTTGTGGATTCAAAGGGAAGCTTCGGTAAAAAATATTCATCGGATATGGCATATGCCGCGCCGCGTTATACGGAGGCAAAGCTCGAAGCAATCTGTAATGAGGTTTTCAGAGATATTGACAAAAATACGGTTGATTTTGTCGATAACTACGATAACACCATGAAGGAGCCAACGCTTTTGCCTGTTGCGTTTCCGAATATAATCGTAAATCCCAACGAAGGGATAGCGGTAGGTATGGCAAGCAAAATATGCAGCTTTAATCTTCGTGAGGTCTGCGCGGGAACAGCGGCATACCTGAAAAACGAAAAGGCGGATATTTTTGAGCATATAATCGCACCCGATTTTCCGACGGGGGGAACAATTGTCTATAGCAAAGAAGCGCTTGACGCAATTATGTCAAGCGGCAGAGGCAGCTTTAAGGTAAGGGCAAAATACAGATATGACAAGGATAATTCGTGTATAGAGATATATGAAATACCGTATTCAACAACAATTGAAGCAATACGTGATAAAATAATTGAGTGTGTAAAAACGGGAAAAACAAAGGAAATAACCGATATACGCGATGAAACTGATTTAAACGGTCTTAAAATCACAATAGATATACGCAAAAGCACCGACCCCGAAATGCTTATGAAAAAGCTTTTCAAGCTTACGCCTCTTGAGGATTCCTTCGGCTGTAATTTTAATGTGCTGATAGGCTCAAAGCCTGTCGTTCTCGGCGTTAAGGAAATAATTGCCGAATGGGCAAAGTTCAGGATAGGCTGTGTGCGCCGCGGGCTTGAATACGATATTAAAGAAAAATCCGATAAGCTGCATCTTTTGCAGGGACTTAAAAAAATACTTCTCGATATAGATAAAGCGATTGCTATTGTCAGAACGACCGAGCATGACGCGGACGTTGTTCCGAATCTTATGAAGGGCTTCGATATTGACGAGGTCCAGGCGGAATTTGTTGCTGAAATAAAGCTCCGCAGCTTAAATAAGGAATATATTTTAAAAAGAACGGCGGAAATCGAAAAGCTTATTTCGGATATTGAGGAAATGAAGCGGATTTTATCGAGCGACAAAGAGGTTAAAAAGGTAATAATAAAGCAGCTTGACGAAATCGCAAAAAAATACGGCGCAGACAGAAAGACAGACCTTATTGACGAAAGCGAAGCGGATACAGACGAGATTATAACTCAGGTTGAGGATTATAAGGTTAAAATGTTCTTTACAAGGGAAAACTATCTCAAAAAAATTACTCTTGTATCGCTCCGCGCGGCTTCAGAGCAGAAGCTTAAAGAGGGTGACGAAATCACCTGTGCCGAAGAAGCTTCAAACAGGGATGACGTACTTCTGTTTTCGGATAAGGGTAATGCATACAAGTATCGCATAAGCGAAATTGCCGATTGCAAAGCAAGCTCATACGGAGAATATCTGCCAAACCTTCTCGGCAGCGAGCCGGGTGAAAAGATTGTTTATATGACGACAGCATCTGACTATAAAGGTTATATGGTTTTCGCGTTTGAAAACGGCAAAGTCGCGAAAGTAGAGCTTTCGGGCTATGCCACAAAAACAAATCGCCGTAAGCTTACGGGAGGTTACAGTGTAAAATCACCTCTTGCGGGAATACTAAGGATACCGTATGATACCGATATTGCTCTTTTGAGCAAGGGCGGCAGAGCGCTTATTATAAACACAAAGCTTGTGGCGGCAAAAGCAAAGCGCGATACTCAGGGAGTGCAGGTTTACCTTTCAAAGCGCGATAAGTTTCTTGAAAAAATGCTTCCTGCCGAAAAATGCGGTTTTGAAAATGCGGAGGCTTATGTTTCGGGAAGGATTCCGGCTTCCGGTCAGAAGCTCAAAGACAATAAGAGCGAGCTTCGTCAGATTAGCTTTTTTGATGATATGTAGATAAAAAGAAAGGGGAAAAAATGAAGGTTTTGTTTTTATCCGTTACGGCAGGCAACGGACATAACAGCTGTGCCAATGCAATAAAAGATTATCTTGATGAAAAGGGTCAGGAAACATATATTCTTGATATTTACAGCTATATAAATAAAATGCTTGGCAAATCGGTGTCTGAAATATACAATTTTTCAATAGCAAAAATGCCTAAGGTTTTTGGTACTCTTTATAATATTGAGGAGCATAATAAAGTGGGCGTATGCTCGCTTATGGATAATATCAACAGACTTGCCTGCAACAG
>CACZTG010000253.1 GCA_902783995.1 uncultured Ruminococcus sp.
TAAAATCACGCACCCTGTCATGCGTTTCACGGGCTGCCGAAAGGTCGTCAAATACCACAGAAAGCTTATTTTCATACAGAGCCTCATCCACATATGTAATATCGCCGTGTATCATATAGAACAGTCCATCATTTTCAACAATTACAATACTGTTTCCGTTTGTATGTCCTTTTGCCTTGATGTAATAAATGCCATCGCGGATTTTCTGACATTCGGGGAAATTATAGTATGCGCCGTCAGTAAATTTCACGGGAACGATATTGGAAATTCCCTGTAATTCATCAGCGGACAATTCATCCTCATTAACAAAGATTTTTGCGTTTGGGAAGGATTTAAGTTCACCTGAGTGGTCGGCGTGTTTATGAGTGAGAAGTATTTTTGTTACCTGTTCGGGTTTATATCCCAATTCAGCAAGTGCTTCCATATAGCTGCAAATATCTTTTCCTGTAAAAGCAAGGCTGGTTTCATCAGGCACTTCTTCGGGCGTCCCTGCAGGTAAACCCGTATCAACAAGGATTACCTCATCGCCTGTATCAATCAGATAATTCTGCAGACTTCCTCTATACCTGATATTCTTGTCGAACCTCTCCATTCCTTCTTCACCGCCAAAAGCAAACGGTTGCGTATAAAAACCGTCTTTCCTGAATTTTACGGCTTTAATAATCATTTTTCCCAATCTCCTTTCAATAATTTGTAGAGTAATTCTTTGTACGTTCTTATTTCTTCATCAGTCAGCCAGTGTTCTTCCATAAGCGTTTTCGGAACATCAACAGCGGCTTCTTTCAGTTTACGTCCTTCATCAGTAAGACGGATAACTATGTTTCTTTTGTCTTTTTCGTCTCTGCTGATTTGGACATACCCTTTTTTTTCTAATTTCCGTAATAAGTCCGTCAGCGTGTTTGCCTTCAAGTACAACGCTTTTACAAGGTCTTTCTCATTGACAACCTCCTTTTCCCACAGAACCATCATTGTAATGTATTGGGTGTAGGTAAGGTTAATCTTTTTCAAAAGCGGTTGATAGCGTCTGAGTATTTTATTCGCAACGGCATATGTTGGAAAGCAGACCTGATTTTCAAGCAGTAAAAGCTCATATTTATCGTTCAAATCATCACCTCATAATAATTATATCGCGTCCGACATAATTTGTCAAGAGTTTTTGTGAAATTTTATAAAAAATTATGTTAAATTTTCCGAAAAAAAAGCCGTGAAACTGCCCGAAGTATTCACGGTTACATGCGGTTTTTTGCTTCGATTTCCGCATAGTTTATAAATTTGAAAACAATTCGTCCAGCCTTGTAAACGGTGACATTGGCTATGGATGCAATCCACAACTTGATGTCGAAAACTGTCGGAGGCTCTGATAAGAAAACGATTACACCATAGGAAAACGTGTGTTTTCGTAAGGAGGTACAAAAATCCGTTAAAGTATGTTTATAACCCGAACACAGATGTTTTTCCTGCCTTTTGATGGCGGGGGACATCTGCGCTTAGGTTATATTAAATCGCTGAGGATCGTGTTTGAAACGTCAAATCCTTTTTCGGAAAACCGGATACGGTTACCGTTTTTTTTCATAAAGCCGTTTTTCATATAAAAATTCGCTTTTTCTTCGGGAATAAGCGCCTGCGGCACTCCTTCGGTTAAGCGAAGCCCCATAATTATTTTTTCGGTTTTTATGTCATTTTCCGTTAAAAAATTTTTTTCACTTACGGCATTTCCCGTTTCGCCTATTTTATTGATATAGCTTTCAACAGCTTTTATATTTGCATAACGCAGCTTTTTGCCGTTATCCGGGATAAAACCATGCGCCCCCGCGCCGAGACCGATATATTCCTCACAATGCCAATATTTAAGATTATGACGGCTTTCTCTGCCGCGTATCGCAAAATTTGATATTTCATATTGATTTAAACCGTGTGATTTAAAAAAATCTATTGCAAGGTGGTACATTTCACGGTCAAGGCTGTCGGAAAGCGGTTTCACGCCTCTTTCGTAAAAAGGTGTGCCCGGTTCGATTTTCAGCCCATATGCCGAAATATGAGAAGGCTCTGAAGAGACGGCTTTTTTTAGCGTATCCGACCAGACTGAGAGCGTTTGTCCGGGCAGAGAAAACATAAGGTCAAGGCTGTAATTTTCAAAACCGGCTTCTTTGCATAGCCGGACAGCCGTAAAAATATCGTTTGAGCAGTGGATGCGTCCTATTTTTTTAAGAAGAATATCGTCAAAGCTTTGAGCGCCCATACTTATCCGGTTTACGCCGAGAGCTTGCAGGGCTTTAAGGTAATCACCGCCGGCGGTTCCGGGATTCATTTCCACGGTAAATTCAGCATCTGCCGTAATTTTAAATGTTTTTTTTATGCCCGATATAAGCCGCGTGATTTCAAGGCAGGGGAGTGCGGTAGGTGTTCCGCCGCCTATATAAACCGTATCAATTTCATAGCCCGAAAAGCGCTGAGCCTCTTTTAAAACGGCGTTAATATAAGGCTCTGCGAGAAACATTTTGTCTGCATATGAATTAAAATCGCAGTATAAGCATTTTGATACGCAAAAAGGTATATGAATGTATAAGCCGAGCATAGTATCCTCCTGACAGCGCGTTTATTCATCAAATTTCAGCACCGCCATAAATGCCTCCTGAGGAACGGCAACGGAGCCTACCTGACGCATACGTTTTTTACCTTCCTTTTGTTTTTCGAGAAGCTTTTTCTTTCTTGTGATATCGCCGCCGTAGCATTTTGCGAGAACGTCCTTTCGCATAGCGCGGACAGTTTCTCTCGCAATGATTTTTCCGCCGACCGCCGCCTGGATAGGAACTTCAAAGAGCTGTCTCGGAATATTATCTTTAAGCTTTTCGGCAATTCGCCTTGCGCGCGCATATGCTTTTGATTCGTGTACAATAAACGAAAGCGCGTCAACCATATCGCCGTTTAAAAGAATATCAAGCTTAACAAGCTTTGAACGCATATAACCTTTCATTTCATAATCAAACGAAGCGTAGCCTTTTGTGCGGGATTTTATAGCATCGAAAAAGTCGTAAATGATTTCGTTAAGCGGCAAGTCATAGTGCAGCTCCGCACGGTCGCCGCTTATATATTTCATATCCTTATATATGCCGCGCCGCTCCTGACACAGCTCCATAATATTTCCGACATATTCGTTCGGAGTAATGATTGACGCATTTACAACCGGTTCTTCCATATAGGCAATTGTTGCGGGCGGGGGCATATTTGTTGGATTATCCAGCATAATTTCGGTGCCGTTTGTAAGCCCTATTTTATATATAACGCTCGGTGCCGTTGTTATAAGGTCAAGGTTATATTCACGCTCTAAACGTTCCTGAATTATCTCCATATGAAGAAGTCCTAAAAAACCGCAGCGGAAGCCGAAACCGAGAGCCACGGAGGTTTCGGGCTCAAACGAAAGCGAAGCATCATTAAGCTGAAGCTTTTCAAGAGCGTCACGAAGGTCAGGGTATTTCGCACCGTCCGCGGGATAAACACCCGAAAAAACCATGGGTACGGCCCTGCGGTAACCGGGAAGCGGCTCCGCGGTCGGGTTTCCGGCGTTTGTAACCGTATCGCCGACAGAGGTTTCGGAAACATTTTTTATGCTTGCCGTAAGATAGCCGACTTCGCCCGCGCGAAGAACACTTGCCGGCTCAAGCCCGAGCGGTCTCATGTAGCCGACCTCAACAACGTCAAACTCGGAGCCGTGAGCCATCATACGAACACGGTCACCGACCTTTACCGAACCTTCTTTGATTCTTATATATACAATAACTCCACGGTAGCTGTCATAAACGGAATCGAATATGAGAGCTTTTAAAGGGGCGTTTTCGTCACCGGCGGGTGGCGGAATCAGCTCCGCAATCTGCTCTAAAACAGCGTCTATGTTAATATCGTTTTTCGCTGAAATAAGCGGCGCGTCCTGTGCGGGAAGCCCGATTTCATCTTCAATTTCATTTTTTACATAGTCGGGTCTTGCGCTCGGTAAGTCAATTTTATTGATTACGGGTACAATTTCAAGGTCATGCTCGACCGCAAGATATGTGTTCGCGAGAGTCTGCGCTTCAATACCCTGTGCGGCGTCAACAACAAGAACAGCGCCTTCGCAGGCGGCAAGACTTCTCGACACCTCATAATTAAAATCGACATGACCGGGAGTGTCGATGAGGTTGTAGGTATAATCGGTACCGTCCTTTGCTTTATAGTCAAGCTTAACGGCACGCGCTTTTATTGTTATGCCTCTTTCTCGTTCAAGCTCCATATTATCGAGAAGCTGTTCCTCCATATCACGCGAGGAACACGAGCCTGTATGCTCCAAAAGACGGTCGGCAAGAGTTGACTTGCCGTGGTCAATATGAGCGATAATACAAAAGTTTCTGATTTTATTCTGATTGTATTCCATATGAACCTCCCAAAGAGTGTTTAGTATATTTTATCACAAAAAAAACAAAATGTAAAGAAAAAATATATGGTCGAAAAATGTAAATTTGTGAAAAATTACAAAAAAAGCTTGACAAAATAAAAAAAATATTATATAATATATCTATCATATAAAATTATGCTCTGTCTGTGACAATTTTTTTGTTTAAAATGTGGACAAACGGTGCTATTTATCAACATTTTTACTTCAGGAGGAATTTGCCGTGGCAGAGTCGAAAAAAGCGTTTGAAGCGAGGTATGAAGGTAAGTCCGATGACGAGCTTATAGAGCTTGCAAAAAGTGACGAGTATGCTTTTGAGTATATTGTCACAAAGTATAAATGTATTGTTCTTTCAAAGGCGAGAGGTTATTTTCTGGTAGGCGCCGATAAGGAGGACATTATTCAGGAAGGTATGATTGGGCTTATAAAAGCCATAAGAGATTACAGAACGGAACGGGAAGCTTCATTTAAAGGGTTTGCGGAAATGTGCATAAACCGGCAGATAATCACAGCCATTAAATCCGCAACCAGGCAGAAGCATATTCCGCTTAACAATTACGTTTCACTCAGCCGTCCTGTGTATGAAAGTGTGGAAAACAGTGAAAAACGTACTGTAATTGATGTACTTGAAGGCGATTCATCTTTAAACCCCGAAGAAAAGTTTATAATTGAGGAAAGCTATCGGGGTATGGACGAAAAAATTATGAAAAGTTTAAGCCGTTTTGAAAAAAGTGTGCTTGGGTATTATCTTTCAGGCAACAGTTATGCCGAAATTTCGCGCCTTACGTCAAAACCTGTAAAATCAATCGATAACGCTTTGCAGCGTATAAAGAAAAAGCTTGAAAAGTATTATAAAGATATTTTGATGTAAATGATATTATGCGCCTTTCCGGGTGCTGATATAAATTAACTAAATCCTAAAAACTTAAAGAAAAGCTTGTTTTACAGGAGTCGTTTAAGGTCTTGGGAGAAAAAAAGTGAGGGAGAAAAAATGTTTGAAGACAAAACATTGGTGTGCAA
>CACZTG010000254.1 GCA_902783995.1 uncultured Ruminococcus sp.
TAAAGACGCCGTTATCGAAAAAATAGAAACACTCGGCTATCCCGTGATTATCAAACCCGCAAATCTCGGCTCAAGCATAGGAATATCAATCGCGAAAGACAGAGATGAGCTTACAGCTTCAGTTGATGACGCGGCGGGTTATGCCGAAAAAATTCTTGCGGAGCACGCCATAACAAAAATAAGGGAAATAAACTGCAGCGTTCTCGGTGACTTTAACTCCGCAAAAGCTTCGGTATGTGAAGAACCTGTCGCGGCGGACGGATTTTTGTCATACGATAAAAAATATAAAGAGGGAGCGAAGGGCGCTTCAAAGGGTATGGCGAGCACAAAGAGAATTATCCCCGCCGAGCTTGACGAGGAGACCACAAAAAAAATTCAGCAGTATTCGGTTGATACCTTTAAGGCTCTCGGCTGCGCAGGCGTTGCGAGAATTGACTGTATGATAGACGGCGAAACGAACGAAATTTACGTAAACGAAATAAACACCATTCCCGGCTCGCTTTCGTTCTATCTTTGGGAAAAGACGGGCTTAAGCTTTACAGGGCTTATGGACGAACTTGTTTCTATTGCGCTTAGACGCGCGAGAGAAAAGGCAAACCTCACGTTTTCGTTTGATACAAACCTTCTTGAACTGCACGGCGGCGCAAAGGGCGGAAAATTCGGCGGAGTGAAATAAGCTATTTTTATTAAAAGGGAAGTGTTGTAAATGGATATTGTATCTGTAACAGAAAAAAAAGAAAATCTGACAGTTCCTGTAGCAACAAATAAATGTGAACCGGTAAAACCTTTTTTAAAATGGGCAGGAGGTAAAAGCCAGCTTTTAAGTGAGATAGAAAAATATTATCCGTTTGAAAACAAACAAATCACAAAATATGCCGAGCCTTTTGTCGGCGGTGGTGCGGTGCTTTTTGATATTCTGAGCAAGTACGACTTAGATGCTGTTTATATAAGCGATATAAATGCTGAACTTATAAATACCTATGTCATTATTAGAGAGCATATAGAGGAACTTTTGAATTTGCTTGCCAAATATCAAATCGAGTATGTACCATTGGAAACAGAAGATAGAAAAGCATACTACATGGTAAAAAGAGACAGATTTAACGATTTGAAAGTTAATGGTAATGAGGCTGAAAATATTGAAAAAGCTGCCCTAATGATTTTTTTAAACAAAACATGTTTTAATGGCTTATTCCGTGTAAATAAAAAAGGTCTGTTCAATGTTCCGATGGGATCATATAAAAACCCTCTTATATGTGATAAAAAGAATCTTAGAGCCGTATCTGAGAAGCTCCAAAATGTTAAGATTATTTGCGGAGATTACAGAGAGTCCGCTAAACTTATTGACGAGCATACCTTTGTATACTTTGATCCGCCGTACAGACCGTTGACAGAAACGTCAAGTTTTACCGCATATACAGAAAATCTGTTTAATGATAAAAAACAAATTGAGCTTGCACAGTTTGTAGAACATATGAGTAAAAAAGGCGCAAAAATTGTTGTAAGTAATTCCGATCCGAAAAATTATAATAATGACGATGTTTTTTTCGATAATTTATATTCAAAATATAGAATCGAAAGAGTTGAAGCTAACCGAATGATAAATTGTATCGGTGAAGCGAGAGGAAAAGTAAAAGAACTATTAATATCAAACTTTTAAACAATCCTATAATCTACTATTATGTGCATGACTACATATATTCTGTAGGTTGTCACATTTTTTTGAAATTCCGCTTGAACTTCTCGGATTGCAATAATATGATATTTTTAAAATGTAAATGAAAGGTGGCACGTATTGTGGCAGAACACGAAATAACAAGATTTTTTTCTAATAAAGGCTCAAGAAATGATGTACGCTTGAGGGTTGTTAGTGCATTTTCAGAGGAATATCCGGGCACCGCAACAGAAACTGAAAGATATACTTATTATGTTGAATTATTAAATGATGGTAACAGAATCTATCTTCGTCGACCAGCAAATCTTCACAATGGTTTTGACTTTTTGGTATGTGTGGAAAATACAAATTATGCAAAACCAGGAGAACGATGCAGAAATTATCCCAAACATGATGATTTGGGGACGGATTTACGAACAAAAAAAGATGAAAACTCTGAAATGTATAAAAAACTTTATGGCTTATTGAGGAAAGTATATGAATGTAATGATGTATCAGATGACGATATGAAAAATATTTCTTTTTCTTCTGGGTTGCCTGTAGACCATGTCATAAAGACTATAAAGTGGCTGTTTATTGAGCAAGATATAAGATATTGGAATTATTCAGGAAGAAGTATGACATGGGGAATCGTGCCTGAGCCATAAACTAATTTGTTAAAAGGATAGTATATATGAAAAACATAACAAAATGGGAGCCTGATGATTTTGAGCTTGAAATGACTACACATTGGTCTTTCCCAAGACGTGGAGATTGGGCGACTCACGATGCAAAATGGCGTGGTAATTGGTCTCCGTATATACCGAGAAATATCATTTTAAGATATTCGCAGGAGGGAGATTTAGTTCTTGACCAATTTGCCGGAGGAGGTACTACTCTTGTTGAGGCAAAACTTTTGAATCGTGATATAATCGGTGTCGATGTAAACGGCATTGCACTTGAACGCTGCAGAGAAAAAACATCATTTGATTATGAGCCGGCAAAGGGCAAAGTATATATAAAAAAAGGAGATGCGAGAAATCTCAATTTTATTCCGGATGAGAGCATTGATTTGATATGTACTCATCCACCATATGCGGATATTATAAAATACAGTGAAGATATTGAGGAAGATTTATCAAGGTTAAAGGTTAAGGCTTTTCTTGCGGAAATGAAAAAGGTTGCGGCAGATAGTTACCGTGTACTTAAAAAGGACAGGTTTTGTGCTATACTTATGGGTGATACACGGCAAAAAGGTCATATGATACCCATGTCATTTGAGGTGATGCGTATTTTTGAGGAAACAGGATTTAAATTGAAAGAACTCATCGTAAAAGAACAGCATAATTGTAAGGCAACAGGGTATTGGAAAACCAATAGCATAAAGTATAATTTTTTACTTA
>CACZTG010000255.1 GCA_902783995.1 uncultured Ruminococcus sp.
AAAAGACGCCCGAACAAATTGTTGAGGAATATAACAAGGATATAAACGAAGGGCTTGAGTTATTCTATAAAAACAACCCGGATAAAGAAAAAAGTTATTATATCAGCCCCGATTGGGACGCAAAAAGGTAATTAAAAATGGTTTTCGGCGGGATAATCCCGCCGAAAACCAACTAACGCGAAAGGAAGTATTGGCTTGGCAGCAGAAAAAACACAAAACAGAAAAAGAATGAACCGAAAGGATAATACGCAGGCTTTTTTGATGATACTTATTCCGCTTATCGGTTTTCTTCTTTTTTCGATATATCCGATAATATGGACATTCAGATGGGCATTTTTTTCGTATAACGGAATACCCTCCGAAACAAGATTTTTAGGTCTTGAAAACTTTATAAGAATTTTTACGGTTGATTTTACATATTGGAGAACGTGGGGCAACACATTGTTTTTCGCGATTTTAAAAATTCCGGTTGAAATTCCGCTTGCGTTGTTTCTCGCGATTCTTCTTACAAACAAGCGTGTTAAATTCGGCGGTTTTATGCGGAGTGTATTTTATCTGCCGAACATTTTAAGCGCTATTGTTGTAGGACTTATAGTATCGTGTATGTTTAATTTTAACGGGCTTATAAACACCTATCTTTTAAAAGCGGGCTTTATTAAAACCGCAATAGATTGGTTTTCGGAACGAACCTCGGCAATGGTTATGCTTGCAATAGGCTCTGTATGGAACAGCTTTGGTATAAATGTTATGTACTTTATGGCGGCTCTTTGCAATGTACCGGAGGATTTGTACGAATCTGCATATCTTGACGGCGCTTCAAAGTGGGTATGCTTCCGTAAAATTACACTCCCTATGATTATGCCCGTATTCAGTACAATTCTTTTGCTGTCAATAATAGGTACGCTTTCCACAAACGAGTATATTCTTGCCGTTACGGGCGGAGGTCCGTCGGGCGGAACGCAGACGGTTATGTCATATCTTACGCAGGCTTTTGTACCGGGATTTACAACAAACGCCCGTCCGCCTCTTGGCTACGGCTGTGCAATGGGTGTAATAACAACCCTTATGTTCGCACTTATTTCCATATGGTACAGATGGTTTGATAAAAAGGTAAGCAATATGTTTTAAGGTAAGGAGGACGCTGAAAAAATGAAATTAAAATCAAATATTTTGCTTGGGCTTATTTACGTCCTTCTTATAACTATGGTTATAATTACGCTGATACCGATAATTTACACGGTTATGGCTTCAATGAAAACCAATATTGAAATTTTTACAAAAATGGGAGAGTTTTTCCCGGAAAAATTTAATCTTGACAACTACCGCATAGCAATGAAATCGGAAAATTTTTATATACCCGAGCTGTTTAAAAACAGTGTGATATTTACGTTTTTCTACACTATCGGGAATGTTTTTGTTGCCGCTATGGCAGGCTATGCGTTTGAAAAAGGCAATTTCCCGTTTAAAAAGCTTATTTTCACCTGCTTTACCCTGCTTCTTTTTGTAAAGCTCGGCGGAATAAGCATTTACGCAACCTTTGACGTACTTAACTTTTTACATATAAAGCGTAATCTCTATACGCTTATACTAATTCAGATATTTACTGTACATATTGTAAACATCTACCTTGTACAGGGCTATGTAAAATCGCTTCCTAACGGTATTCTGGAAGCGGCGCAAATTGACGGCTGCAGCTTTTTCAAAACATTTTGGGCTATTGCGCTGCCAATTATTAAGCCGATTATCGCGACAATATCAATTCTGTCGATAAAAGCGGGCTGGAATGAATATATTCTGCCGAATGTATTTACACTTACGAAGCCGCACCAAAGGACAATGATGGTAGGTCTTATGGCGCTTAAAACAAGTGAAGGCGACGCCGCGGCGTGGAATCTTATGCTCGCCGGTTCGGTTGTATCTATGATACCTATTTTTATAGCATATATTTTCTGTAATAAATACTTTGTCCGCGGGCTTTCGGCAGGCGCGGAGAAGGGCTGATATTATTTTTAAGATTAAGGAGTGAGGGGATTAATGAAAAAAATCCTTGTATTGGTTTTATGTGCCTCAATGCTTGTTTTTGGCTTAAATGTTACGGCGCTTGCGGCGCAGACAATTATTAATGAAAACTTTACATACACGCCGGTTGCTCCTGTTTCGGAGGGCGCTTTAAACAGTAACTGGTCAGTTATTGCGCCTTCGGGCAGTTTCCTCGGCAACAGGCTTTATGCCGAGCTTACGGGAGAAAAGCTTGCGGTTTACGGCATAAGCACATCGTACAGAGCATACCTTCACAGAACCAACTGCGTAGCTTATACGGGCAGCTACAGCGGTCTCGGTGATTCGTATATGATAAAATTCAGCTTTGATAAAAACGGTGACGGAATGGCAAGCGTAAATGACGCTAAAGTCGGTTTCGGTATAAGATTTGCGGACGATACGTCATCGCACAGCTATTATATGCTTAATTTTACGGGTGAAGGCGATTTAAATGCAAACGGTACAGGTAAACCCGCAGAAAAGAGCATATGGACGTTTTTAAAGGTTGAGAATGCTTCGGATGCCAGTGCCGAGCTTCGCTCCGATGAGGTTTTTGAAACGTCAACGCAAACAACGGGTGACGGCGGCGTTATAATGTCGGGCGAGGTTACGATATACGTAAACGGAGGAAGCATTTATTGGACCGCAAGCGGTATGCGTTACGGAAATATTCCGTATTCGACAAGCGGAAGCTATACTGATACAAATCCGCTTTCGGGTAAGACGATAGGCTTTACTCAGTCGAACACAAGCAGTAATTTTGTTTATAAAGGTGAAACGACAACAAATTCAAAATACACGCTTGTTGATGATTTGACTGTTGAAGCGTACAGCGCGACTACTGTAACAATATACGACAACGCGGCGACCTTTGATGATATAAACGGTAACCTTTACGGCGCGCAATGTGAAATTTCGGACAGAGCGTATTGGTATCTTAACGAAAACACAACAGAGCTTACAGATGGCTATAAAAAGATTGCCGGTGAGCTGTATGACGTACCTATAGTGCGTTGGGGCGGTGGCAGCACAAACAGCGTAAATCTTATGACAAATCTTACAGCGACGCTTGACGAAAGAGGAGATAACGGCGTAAGCGTCGGACCGGTCGAGTTTATTAAGGCAAGTCTTGCGATTAACCCCGATGTAAAATTTATTTTCAATATCGGTCTTAATGCGCAGACACCTGATGAAACAAGACAGTTTACACATTTTCTTCTTGATGAAACGGGCGAATACGCGGATATGAGAAGCAGTCTCGGAATAGAAAATCCGGTTAATCTTTTTGCCTATGAGCTTGGAAATGAAAATTATCTTGCAAACAGAGATGAGCTTACAGATGTAAAAGATGAAAGCGGAAATATTATAACCGATAAATCCGCGGAGCGCTACGCG
>CACZTG010000256.1 GCA_902783995.1 uncultured Ruminococcus sp.
AAATGACAGTGAAATACATTGGCGTTGTTTTTACAGAAAGAATGACTTTTAAATTATGTTTAATATTGTACTCCATGAGCCGGAAATTCCGCAAAATACCGGCAATATTGCAAGAACCTGCGCCGTGACGGGAGCGAGGCTTCATATAATAAAGCCTATGGGTTTTGCAATTGACGACAGAAAATTAAAACGCGCGGGACTTGATTATTGGCATCAGCTTGATATAACTTATTACGAAAATTTTGAGGATTTTTTCGCGAAAAATACGGGAAGAATGTTTTTCGCTACAACAAAAGCTCCGAATAAATATACCGATATAAGCTATGAGGACGGCGATTATCTGATTTTTGGAAAAGAAACAAAAGGGCTTCCCGAAAGCCTTTTATCGGACAGACTTGGAAGCTGTATAAGGATACCCATGAGAGACACAACAAGGTCCTTAAACCTTTCAAACTCTGTTGCGATTGTTGTTTACGAGGCGCTTCGTCAGACAGATTTTGAAGGTCTTAAACTCACAAGCGGCTTTTTAACTGTCGGGGAACCGAGGATTTAAAGAGAAGGAGCAAAGCCATGTTTTTACTTATGAACACCATAGTTTTTTTTGGCAGGACTTTTGTTCTTGAGCCTGTTGCTTTTCATATTGGCAGAAAGCCTGTTTATTGGTATGGTATTATCATTGCGGCAGGCTTTTTTCTTGCGCTTTTATACGCTTTTTCCGAGGCAAAGAGAACAGGCTTTTCGCAGGACGATTTATCAAATGCAGTGCTTATAGGTACTCCGGCGGCAATTGTTTGCGCAAGGCTTTATTACGTTATTTTCAATTTTAAAGATTATAAAGACAATCTTTCCGAGATAATTGCCGTGTGGAACGGCGGAATAGCAATTTACGGTGGTTTAATAGGTGCCTGCCTTGCGGGATATATATACTGTCGCATAAGAAAAATAAGCTTTTTGCAGCTTGTTGATACAGTGTGCGGCGGTTTTTTTATAGGTCAGTTTATCGGCAGATGGGGTAATTTTGTAAACAGCGAGGCTTACGGCATAAAAACCTCTCTTCCGTGGAAAATGGGCGTTATGGAAGGCGGAGAGCTTATATACGTGCACCCGACATTTCTTTATGAGTCTTTGTGGAATTTTATTGGTTTTTTAGTTCTTTTAAGGCTTCGCAAAAATAAAAAATATGACGGTCAGCTTTTTTATTTTTATATATTGTGGTACGGTCTTGGCAGAATATGGATTGAGGGACTCAGAACAGACAGTCTATATTTCGGCGTGTTTAGAGTTTCGCAGCTTGTCGCGGCGCTTTGCATTATGGCAGGCGGCGGTATGCTTTTGTACAATAAATACGGAAAAAAACGTTAAGCGTTTTTGCTTAACTTTACATATTTTTGATTATACATACGAAAGGATTTGATTTACAAAATGGATTTTTTTAAAATCCTTGAGCTTGTGGGAGGGCTTGCGCTTTTCCTTTACGGTTTGGACGTAATGGGCGACGGCCTTAAAAAAATTTCGGGAAGCAAGCTTAAAAATGTTCTCGGAAAGCTTACGTCGAATAAGTTTAAAGGTTTCCTTCTGGGTTTTGTTGTTACGGCAGCCATACAATCCTCATCAGCGACGACGGTTATGCTTATAGGTTTTGTAAACTCAGGTATTATGCGTGTCGGGCAGACAATCAGTATCATTATGGGCGCTAACATCGGAACCACGGTTACGGGCTGGATACTCAGTTTAAGCGCCGTAAGCGGCGAGAGCTTTATTATCAGGCTTATTCAGCCATCATCATTTATTCCGATTCTTGCGGCAGTGGGAATTATAATGATTATGACCGCAAAAAAAGACAGAAAAAAATATCTTGGTTCAATTCTTATCGGTTTTTCGGTGCTTATGTACGGTATGCAGGCAATGAGCGGCGCCATGAGTGTACTAAAAGAGTCACAGTCGTTTTCAAAACTGCTTGTAATGTTTTCAAACCCTGTAATGGGTATTATTTCGGGAGCGCTTTTAACGGCAATTTTGCAGTCGTCATCAGCATCAATAGGTATTTTACAGGCGCTTTCACAGTCGGGGCTTATTCCCATATCAACGGCACTTCCCATTATACTCGGGCAAAACATAGGCGACTGTGTAACTCCGCTTATTTCGTCCGTTAACGGAAATACCGACGCAAAACGTGTTTCGGTTGCTTGCTTTTATATAAAGCTAATACGTGTTATCATTTTCGCGGCGGTATTTTACAGTTTAAACGCGTTATTTGACTTTTCGATTATGAAAACCAACGCTTCGCCGTTTAATATTGCGCTTATTCATACTTCCTTTAATATTATTACCGTTGCCGTACTTATGCCGTTTTGCTCATGGGTTGAAAAGCTTGCGATAATAACAGTTAAAGACAGCAAATCAAAGCATGAGAACGAAATATTTGATGCTCTTGACGAGCGTTTCCTTTCAATTCCGTCATTCGCGGTTGAAAAAAGCCGTGAGCTTGTTTGTGAAATGGCGAGGATTACAAGAGATTCACTTGTTGAATCCACATTACTTATAGAAAAGTATGATAAAAATATTGCCGAAAAAATTCTCGCGGCAGAGAACGAGGTTGATAAATTTGAAGATAAAATAAGCAGTTATCTTGTTAAGCTTTCGGGTAAAGAGCTTTCCGCGGACGATAACAGAGAGGTTACGGAGCTTTTACATTGCATAGGTGATATTGAAAGAATATCAGACCATGCCGTAAATATTCTTCAGGTGTCGGAAGAAATTAACGAGAAGGAAATAAAATTCTCTGATGAAGCAGTGCGTGATATAAAGGTTATATCGAATGCGGTGTGCGAGGTTACCTGCCTTGCGACAGAAGCGCTTACAAAGGAGAATCTTGCAGTAGCGAAAAAGGTAGAGCCTCTTGAACAGGTTATTGATACGCTTAAATTTATGATAAAAGCAAAACACATAGAGCGGCTTAAAGACGGCGATTGTACGGTAGAGGATGGTTTTACGCTTTCGGACCTTCTTGTAAATTACGAGAGAGTTTCGGACCACTGCTCAAACATTGCGGTTTGCCTTCTTGAAGGAGCAAACGATTCTTTTGAAACACATGAATATCTTAGCAACGTAAAATATAAAGGCGAAAACGATTTCTTTGGTCTTTATGAAGATTATAAGAAAAAATACAGTCTAAACTGAACAGAATAAAAAGCGTGAAGCCGGAAGAATAAGTTTTTCCGGCTTCACGCTTTTTATGTTTTAATAAGATATTTAGTATCAAAAAGCAACAAAGTATCTTTTATTCCAAATTTTCCTTTGCGCTTTTAATAAGAAAAGCGTTTATAAAGTCATCAATTTCGCCGTCCATAACCGCCGTGGTATTTCCCGTTTCAAAAGATGTACGATGGTCTTTAACCATACTGTAAGGGTGAAAGACATATGAACGTATCTGATTGCCCCAGCCGATGTCCTTAACCTCGCCTCTTATGTCATCTATTTTATCCATCTTTTCACGTTCAGCAATTTCAAGCAGCTTTGATTTCAGCATTTTCATTGCGGTATCCTTGTTCTGAAACTGTGAACGCTCCGTCTGGCACGAAACCACAATTCCTGTCGGAATATGTGTAATACGTATTGCGGAATCGGTTTTGTTTATGTGTTGTCCGCCCGCACCGCTTGAACGGTAAGTATCAATTCGTAAATCCTCGGGACGGATGTTGATTTCTATTTCATCGTTAAATTCGGGCATAACGTCAAGTGACGCAAATGAAGTATGGCGTCTGCCGGAAGCGTCAAAAGGCGATATACGCACAAGCCTGTGAACGCCTTTTTCACATTTCGCGTAACCGTAGGCATTCACGCCTTCAATAATAAATGAAACACTTTTTATTCCGGCGTCCTCGCCGTCAAGTATATCAAGAATTTTAACTCCGTAGCCTCTGCGCTCTGCCCAGCGTGTGTACATACGCATAAGCATCTGCGTCCAGTCCTGCGCCTCGGTGCCGCCGGCACCCGCATGAAGTGTAAGTATGGCATTGTTTTTATCGTAAGGGCCGGAAAGGAGAGTTTCAAGGTTAAGCTTTTCATAATCCTTTAAAAATGAATGATATTCCGTTTCAAGCTCGGAGGCGCTTTCCTCATCACCCGCTTCAATTGCCATATCGGCAAGCACAAGCATATCCTCCCAGGAGGAGCGCAGCTGATTGTATTTTTCAAGTTTATCTTTAAGCTGCTTGGTTTTTTGAAGGATTTTTGTGGAATTTTCCATATCATCCCAGAAACCGGGCACACCTGCCTGCTTTTCAAGCTCCGCTATTTCTTTTTCGGTTTCGGATATATTCAGAGTGAATCACCGAGTTCTTTAATATTTTCTTCCATTCCTTTAATTTCGATTTTAAGCTGTTCAATATCTATCATTTTTTCACATCCTAAATTTTTTTATTTTTGAGCGGCTTTAGCGTCATCAATCGGCTTGCAGCATTTTTTGTATTTTTTACCCGAACCGCAGGGGCAGGGGTCATTTACTCCGATTTTTGTTTTTTTAACAACAGGCACTTTCACAGGCGCGCTGCCGTCGCCGCGGTTTGTCATGGTGGGCTGAAGCACCTGCTTGCGCTCCTGCGGCTCAACCTTGCGGAGCTTTGTCGCGAGAATTGTTTTTGCCGTATCCTCTTTAATTAAATCCATCATATCGGCAAACATTTCGCCGCCTTCGTATTTATATTCAATAATCGGGTCCTTTTGACCGTACGAAACAAAACCTATGCTTTGTCTTAACTGGTCCATCATATCAATATGGTCCATCCACTTCATATCAACGTTGCGGAGCATCACATTACGCTCAAACTCACGCATAATTTCTTCGCCGACTTCCGCTTCTTTTTCGTCATAAATTTTATGGGCTTTTTCCTTAAACATTTCGGTTATTTCGTGCCTGCTCATATCTCGCGCGTTTTCTTTTGATAAAACGGTTTCGTCTTTATCGTAAAGCCAGCCCTTAACCGCCACTTCAAGACCGTCAAGATTCCAGTCATCGGGATAGTCGGAGCCGTTTGAATACGCTTCAATCGTATTTTCGCACAGCTCGTCTATCATTTTCAAAATGCTTCCGTGAATATCCTCGCCGTCAAGCACACGCTGACGTTCCGTGTAA
>CACZTG010000257.1 GCA_902783995.1 uncultured Ruminococcus sp.
ATCCTATAAGAAAACCGCAAATACCCGCAACAACAATTCTAAGCATAAACACAGCGTCAAACAAAAAAACTTTATCCGAATTAAGATAATTTATAAAACTACACATCTTTTACAGTCCTTTCTGTATTTTTAATGTATTTTTAAAGTCTTAAAAATATCACAGTACGCATATAATTTTTATATGCGTACCGATTTTCAGGCTATTAAATAGTATTATTTAATTCGACAAAATATGTAAATTTTAGTGTCTGAAAACAATTTTTCCTTCATTCATACTGTCGATAAGCGCAAGTGATTCAATCCGTAAACCTTTTTTCCTTAACTCATCACCTCCGCCCTGAAAACCTTTTTCAATTGCTATTGCGGCTCCCACAAGGTGCGCGCCGGCTTGATATACCATATCGGTAAGCCCTTTAAGAGCGTTGCCTCTCGCCAAAAAGTCATCAACAATGAGGACTCTGTCATCACCATTTAAATATTCCTTACTGACAACGGCATCATACGTGTTACCATGCGTAAATGAATGTACTCTCGAAGTATAAACGTCATCGCCGACATTTGCGGACTTGTTCTTTTTCGCGAATACTACCGGCACTTTCATATAAACCGCCGTTGCCATAGCAATTGCAATACCCGAAGATTCTATTGTAAAAATTTTTGTGATTTTTTCTCCTTCAAAAAGCCTTGCGATTTCCTTACCCATTTCCATTAAAAACTCAACATCAATACGCTGATTTAAAAAGCCTCCGACTTTTAAAACATCACCTTCGAAAACTTTTCCTTCCTTCAGGATTTTTTTCTCAAGTGCTATCATAAACAAACCTCCCGTTCAAAGCCTTCTTGAATAATTTTCAAGTGCTTTAATTCTAAAACTTTCAAAACGGTTTTCTTCAATTGCCGTTCTTATTTTTTCCATCATATCATTATAAAAATACAAATTATGAAGCACACAAAGCCGCATACCAAGCATCTCGCCCGCTTTCATAAGATGCCTTATATAGCTTCTCGAAAAATTTCTGCAGGCGGGGCAGCCGCAGTCCGTATCAATCGGAAGCGAATCCGTCTTATATTTTTCGTTCAAAATATGAACTCTGCCCTTTGACGTAAACAAATAACCGTGCCTTGCGTTGCGGCTTGTTATTACGCAGTCAAAAAAATCCACTCCCCTATATACGGCCTCAATAATATTTTCCGGTGTCCCAACACCCATTAAATACCTCGGCTTGTCATCGGGCGCATATGGCTCAACTGCCTCAATAATGCGATACATTTCCTCGTGAGTTTCCCCCACGGCAAGACCGCCTATCGCGTAGCCGTCAAGGTCAAGCTTCGCGATTTCCCGCATATTTTTTATCCTTATATCGTCAAAACAGCCGCCCTGATTTATACCGAAAAGCATCTGCTTTTTATTAATTGTCCCCGCTTCCGCGTTCAGGCGCTTCATCTCATCACGACACCTCACGAGCCAGCGAAATGTCCTGTCGGCAGACTGCTCAACATAATCTCTCGGACTCGGATTTTCAACACATTCGTCAAAAGCCATAGCAATTGTCGAGGCAAGGTTTGACTGAATTTTCATACTTTCCTCAGGTCCCATAAAAATTCTCGCGCCGTCAATATGCGACTGGAATGTTACGCCTTCCTCTTTTATTTTACGCATTTTCGCGAGCGAAAAAACCTGAAAACCGCCGCTGTCCGTTAAAACGGGCTTATGCCAATTCATAAACTTATGAATACCGCCCATTTTATATATCACATCGTCACCCGGACGCAGGTGAAGGTGATATGTATTTGAAAGCTCAACCGCGCATTTCACTTCTTCAAGGTCAAGCGATGATATTCCGCCTTTTATTGCGGCACTTGTGCCGACATTCATAAATACAGGTGTATTTATTGTCCCGTGAACTGTCTCAAACTCACCACGGCGGGCTTTGCCTTCACGGCATAATATTTTAAACATCTGTAATCCTCCGAAAAATCTTCTTACTTATAAAAAATATTATACCACTACTTTAATCTTTTTTCAAGTAGTAAATAAAGAAAATATTTTTCTGTATTTTTACTTTTTTTGTTTTTATCCTGTAAATAATTTTACGCACTTGACAAACGCAGTTTTTTTTAATATAATATTATATGTGGAATTTTTTTCTTTTTCGGAGGTCTAAATGAAAATAGAACGCATTAACGATAATAAAATTAAAATTATTCTCACAAGAGATGAAATAACAAGTTGGAGCAAGGTCGCGAATAAACGTATTCCCGATTATAACGCGATGATGATTGATATAATCAGCGAAATCGAGAGACGTACAGGTCTGTCGTTTCAGGGCTGCCGTGTAGTAGTCGAGGCAACACAAAGCAGCGAAAGCACCTATGTTGTCTATGTTACCCGTATGGACGCGCCAAAGCCCCAAACACACCTCATAAGAGATAAAATTTATAAACCCGCTTCAAAAAACCGCAAATTATCTGTCGTTTTCTGTTTTGACGATATTGAAACAATTTGCCTTTTTAACGAAGCCAATCCGTTTTATTCGGAGCTTTTTGACGGTGTAAATTCGCTTTATTCATATGAAGATAAATACTACCTTATGATAGATGTTCCCCATCGTTTCGAGGAATACCGCCCGCAGCTCTGCGGTGATTTAAGCGAATACGCCAAAAACGCCGCCGGTACGGTTATTCCATATGTTCTTTCTGAACACGCAAAGTGCGTTATTAAAGGCAGCGCACTTAAAACACTTAAAAAAATTACCTAATAATTCTATTGCTATGTATAACTTTTTGTCTATTTACACAAATTGTAAAAAAAGACTTGAAAATTTTTATTTTTGTGTTATAATAGATATGGTAATATGTGGTTTTATACGATAAATAATTGTTAAATTTTTAACACTTGCCCGGAGGTAGATAATATGGTTACAATTTCGGTAGAAGGTTTTGGTGATATAAAGCTTGAGCTTGATAAGGAAAACGCCCCCATTACAGCGGCAAACTTTGAAAAGCTTGCGAAAGACGGCTTTTATGACGGACTTACTTTTCACAGAATATATAAAGGCTTTATGATTCAGGGCGGCTGTCCTCTCGGCAACGGAACGGGCGGCAGTAATGAAACCATAAAGGGCGAGTTCGCGGCAAACGGCGTAAACAACCCGATATCTCATACAAGAGGGACAATATCAATGGCGCGTTCGCAAAATCCCGACAGCGCAAGCTCACAGTTTTTTATCTGTGATGCCGACGCAACTTTTCTTGACGGCAATTACGCCGCTTTCGGCAAAGTTACGGAGGGGTTTGACGTGCTTGACAAAATAGCTTCCGTTCCCGTCAAGGCAAATCCCTGGTCGGGCGAAATGAGTACACCTTTGACTCAACCGGTAATCAAAAAAATTACTGTTGAATAAATTCAAAAATATTTTTTTAGGAGGAATAAAAAATGGTAAAAGTTGCAATTAACGGTTTCGGACGTATCGGAAGGCTTGCTTTCCGTCAGATGTTCGGCG
>CACZTG010000258.1 GCA_902783995.1 uncultured Ruminococcus sp.
AACCGAAAGGGGTACAGACATATTCAGCAGCCTTTTTGCCATATCATAAAGCTGTAAAATAAGCTCCATCATTTTTGCCTGCTTTTTTGGCGGAACATATGTATCGTCCGCATGAAAAGCGTTTTGCTGAAGATACCCTGTTCTTATTACACGCGCGATTTCAAGCTCAAGGCGCTGACTGTCGGGAAGCACATCGCTGCCTATAAGCTTTACGATTTCCATAAGGCTGCTTTCTTCCTGCAAAATTTTGACAATTCTTGCGCGGTTTGTCGAAAAATCACGACTGACATTTTCCTCAAACCATATATCAAGCTCATCTTTATACTCGCTGTAACTGTTAATCCAGTTTATTGCCGGATAATGTCTTGAATAAGCAAGCTCTCTGTCAAGTGCCCAGAAACAGCGAATAAACCTTTTTGTGTTTTGGGTAACAGGCTCCGAAAAATCGCCTCCCTGCGGAGAAACGGCGCCGATAATTGTAACGCTGCCCTCTTTGCCGCAAAGCGCCCTGACATAGCCCGCTCTTTCATAAAAACCCGCAAGTCTTGACGGCAAATAGGCGGGAAATCCCTCCTCTGCCGGCATTTCTTCAAGACGGCCGGATATTTCACGCAGTGCCTCCGCCCAACGTGATGTCGAATCCGCCATAATTGCCACATGGTAGCCCATATCACGGTAATATTCCGCAAGAGTTATGCCGGTATATATTGAAGCTTCCCTTGCCGCAACAGGCATATTTGATGTGTTGGCGATAAGTACCGTCCTGTCAAGAAGCGGTCTGCCTGTTCCCGGGTCAATAAGCTCACTGAATTCTTCAAGCACCTGAGTCATTTCATTGCCTCGCTCACCGCAGCCTATATATATAATTATATCGGCGTCCGCCCATTTCGCGAGCTGGTGCTGAGTCATTGTCTTTCCTGTTCCGAAACCTCCGGGTATTGCCGCCGTTCCGCCTTTTGCTATCGGAAAAAGCGTATCAATTACTCGCTGACCGGTTACAAGCGGCATATTTACGGCTTTTTTTTCATCATACGGTCTGGGGATTCTTATAGGCCATTTTTGAGCAAGCCCGATCTCCTTTATCATACCGTCAGCCGTTTTTATTTTTATAAGCCAATCGTTTAAAGTATATTTACCGTTTTCCCGAATCTCAACAATTCTTCCTTCGACATTCGGCGGAATCATAGAGTAATGCGTTATTGCAGGTGTTTCCTGTGTTTTCGCAATTACAAAACCGCCGCAAACGTGGTCGCCTTCCTTCGCGATAATTTCAACGTCCCATTTTTTCGTCTCGTCAAGCAAGGGCACATTTACACCTCGGCTAATAAAAGCCCCGTATTTTCCTTCAATTGAAGTAAGCGGCCTTTCTATTCCGTCAAAAATATTACCTATTATACCGGGTCCGAGGCGTACCGAAAGCGGCGCACCTTCACCGATAACCGGAGCGCCCGGCTTTATGCCCGATGTCGGCTCGTAAACCTGAATGACGGTATCCCTGCCGTCTATTCCGATAACCTCACCTATCAGACCATCATTTCCGACCCTGACGGTTTCCATCATCGAAAAACCTTTAACATCACGAACCTTGACAACAGGACCGTTAATTTCATATATTTCTCCTTTATTCATATTTAAAATATCCCTTCCAAAGCCCGCGCCTCAAACTTCAATTTTCAGCCCCGACAATTCGAGAAAAGCGTCTTTTTCCTCCAAAAGTCTGTCTGAAACCGTGTTGTCGCAAACAATATTTTTGTCGGTATTGCTTACCCTTGCACCGCCTTTGATTTCTGCCGAGGCGATAACAACGGGATATGAAAAAATTTCTTCAAGCAAAGGCTTAAATTCAGCGTCTTTTTTATCAATATATATTATCTTTTCACCTTCACCGACACTTTCTGCCGCATCCGCGACAGCTTTTTTTAAAAAATCAAAATATTTTTCCGATTTGCGAAATTCGCTGATTTTTTCTTCAACCTCTTCAAAAACCTTATTCTCAATTTCCCGCCTCGTATTAAGCAGTTCTCTTTTATATACCGCAGCCTCTTCCGAAATCTTCTCGTTTTCGTCACGCAGCAGCTTTTCTTTCTCACTGCCCAAAACGCTGTTTGCTTCTTTTTGCGCTTCTAATTTAATTTTTGAGGCTATTTTACTTTTTTTCGCTTCAAATTCCGCTAAAATTTCATCTGCTTCTTTTTTTGCATCGTCCATAATTGTTTTTTCAAAAACAGAAAGCTTTTCATTTATATTGCTCATTCTAAACCTTCCTATCAACTCAATTTTACGCCGATTGCTTCTTTAACATACGAAGTGATAGAATCCGAGGTCCTGCCCGTACCGTGTCTGTCAGGGATTTCCACAACAAGAGGCAGCTTTTCCCCAAGCCTTATCTTATCAATATCCTCACGATAATCCTTCGCAAGCTTTTCGGTCACAAGAAGGACGCCTATATTCTTATCAAGAACAACGCTCTCAAGGGCTTTTTTAATTTCTGCCGCAGTATGAACAACGATACCTTCAACCCCCGCAAGCCTCAGTCCCGTCTGTGTATCGACGTTATCGCTTATTAAAAACATTCTCATAGTTAAAACTTTCCTTCTGTTTTTCAGGCTCATCAAAAACTATATATTGTTAATGATAAGAATTGAAACAAGAAGCCCGTAAAGAGCTATACCTTCGGCAAGAGCAACATATATAAGTGCTTTACCGAAAAGCTTTTCGTTTTCGCTTATCGCGCCTATTGCGGCAGTTGCCGATGTCCCTACGGCCTTTCCCGCCGCCACGGTCGAAGCAGTTGTGCAAAGCGCCGCCGCTATATACGCAATTCCCGTACCTATTGACATATTTGCCGCATTTTCACCTGCCGCAAAAACGGGCGATGAAACGAACGCCATAACAAACGCCGATAAAATTGCCGTGAAATATGTGCCTATATTTACGGCAAGCGCTTTTTTCGCGCACTTTATTTTATTACTGCCCTTAATGTATATAAGCGCAGGAACCGCATAAGACATAATAATCATAACAACAATCAAAGAAACTAACATTTTATTTTCCTCCAAATTTTTTATTTTTTATTTATTCTTACAGATTCAAACGGCTT
>CACZTG010000259.1 GCA_902783995.1 uncultured Ruminococcus sp.
GAGATAGGCAGGGGAAATATTGATTGGGACGATGTTACAAAGGCCTGTGAGGAAGCGGAAGTTGAGTATGCCCTTGTCGAGCAGGATAGGTGCGGGGGAAATCCCTTTGACAGTCTTAAAATAAGCTATGATTTTCTTAAAGAAAAAGGTTTTTGTTAAAAAATTTTAAAAGGCAGTGGAATTACAATGAAAATGACATTCAGATGGTTCGGAGAAAGTGATGTTGTTACGCTTGACAAAATAAGGCAAATACCTTGTATTTCGGGCGTTGTAACGGCTGTATATTCCGTGCCTGTCGGTGAGGTGTGGCGCAGTGAGGATATTGACGCATTAAAGAAGCAGGCAAACGCAAAAGGGCTTGAAATGGAGGTTATCGAGAGCGTTCCCGTTCATGAGGATATAAAGCTCGGCAGAGGCGATTACAAAAGGTATATCGAAAATTATAAGGAAAATATAAGGCGGCTTGCGGCGGCAGGCGTAAAATGTATTTGCTATAATTTTATGCCGGTATTCGACTGGACCCGTTCAAGACTTGATCAGCCGCTTGCCGATGGCTCAAACGCTCTTGCGTATTACAAAGCCGATGTTGACAAAATGAATCCGGAAAAAATGTCGTTGCCGGGCTGGGACGCTTCATATTCGCCTTCGGAAATGGGTGAGCTTATAAAGGAATATAAAGAAATAGGCGAGGAAGGCTTATGGAAAAATCTTGAATATTTTATAAAAGAAATAATGCCTGTTGCGGCGGAATGTGACGTGAATATGGCAATTCACCCCGATGACCCGCCGTGGTCTGTTTTCGGACTTCCGAGAATTATTACAAACGAAAAAAATATTGACAGATTTCTTGCGCTTTATGATGATATTCATCACGGGCTGACGCTTTGCAGCGGAAGCCTCGGCTGCGCAAAAACCAACGATTATACTGCCATGGTGAGAAAATACGGTAAAATGGGACGTATTCATTTCGCGCACATCAGAAACGTGAAAATATTTGACGACGGCTCCTTTGAGGAAAGCGCGCATATGTCAGGCTGCGGCTCACTTGACATTGCCGCAATATTAAAGGCGTATCACGATGTGGGCTTTAAAGGCTATATTCGTCCCGACCACGGGAGAATGATATGGGGAGAGACCGGCAAGCCCGGTTACGGGCTTTATGACAGAGCGCTCGGAGCCATGTATATAGCCGGAATTTGGGAGGCGCTTGAAAAAGCAGACTTTGATAAAATGCAAGGGAAAACGGAAGGAAAAGAAAAAAACAATGAAATTACCATTTGAAGTAAATTTAAAAAACAAGGTTATTGTAATTACGGGCGCCGGCGGTGTGCTTTGCGGTATGTTTGCCGAGGCGCTGGCTTTAACGGGCGCGAAAATCGCGCTTCTTGATTTGAACGTACAGGCGTCGGAAGAAAAGGCGGAAAAAATAACAAAGAGCGGCGGTACGGCAAAAGCATATAAATGCAACGTGCTTGAAAAAGAAAATCTTGAAAGAGTGAGAGAGGAAATTTCAGACGATTTCGGAACCTGTGATATTTTGATAAACGGCGCGGGAGGAAACAACCCGAAGGCAACGACCGACTATGAATATTTTTCACCGGAAAACATAGGAAGCATTAAAACCTTTTTTGACCTTGACAAATCGGGAGTTGAGTTTGTGTTTAATCTCAATTTCCTCGGCACGCTTATTCCGACACAGGTTTTTGCGAAAGATATGGTAAGTAAAGAGGACGCGAGCATAATAAACATTTCAAGTATGAACGCTTTTACGCCGCTTACGAAGATTCCCGCATACAGCGGAGCAAAAGCGGCAATATCCAATTTTACAAGATGGCTTGCCGTGTATTTTTCAAATACGAATATAAGATGCAACGCTATCGCGCCGGGCTTTTTTGTAACAAAGCAAAACGAAAAGCTGCTGTTTAATGATGACGGAACGCCGGCGCCCCGTGCAAGCAAAATATTGAACTCTACGCCGATGGGACGCTTCGGAAAAGCGGAGGAGCTTGTCGGCACGCTTCTTTACCTTGTTTCAAAGGAAGCGTCGGGCTTTGTGACGGGAGTTGTCATTCCCGTTGACGGAGGCTTTTCGGCATACAGCGGAGTTTAATTTACTTAAATTATTTATGCGAAGCGATTATTTAGTCGTTTCGCTTTTTTTAATTTAAAATATAAAACTCTTGACCTTTTGTAATTTATATGGTATAATTATAGTGTCAAACCAGTTTTAATATATTTATACAGTATTGAGGTATATTTTTATCGGATAAAATATATCTTTGCAGTATATATTTTATATACAAGCTTTGAAATCTTGTAAAAAACGCAAATTTCGTGAGCTTGTATGTAAATAATATATATTTATATCTCATACTGTATAAAGCTGGTTTGACGACTATCGGAGTTTGCGTTTTTTGGTGTGCGGCTCTGATGGGCTGCACACTTTTTTAATTTATGAAAACAAAAACGGTTTTGCTTGTTTTTCTTAATTGTGCGCGGCAAAAATAAACATTAAAGGAGGATACCTGAAATGTCGCCGTAACCGGTAGAAATCACACAACTTTGAAAACATATTTTGAGATACAAAAATGCGTAATTTGCGGGGCTGTGATTTATTTTTATCACAGCCCTTTCGTATTTATATTAACACCTGCCTATTCAAATTATTGACAAAAGGGGATAATTGTGTTAAAATATTTTACAGATGATTTTTTATATTATGAAAGGCGGGTATTTATGGAAAAAGAAAATTTTTTAAAAAAGGCTGTAAAAAAGTATAATGATACAAGCCTTGTGTTGAGGATTATCTGCGGGCTTATAATCGGCGCCGTTCTCGGCTTGATTGTTCCGAATGCGGGCTGGATTGCGATGCTCGGTGATTTGTTTGTAGGCTCGTTAAAAGCAATTGCGCCGATTCTTGTCGCCGTGCTTGTAATTTCCTCGCTTTCGCAGGGAGGAGCGAAGCTTGACAGACGTTTCGGGCTGATTTTGTTTTTGTATCTTATAAGCACCTTCCTTGCGGCGGTGGTTGCCGTTGTCGGAAGCTTTGTTTTCCCGCAGACGCTCACGCTTGCCGAAAGCGCGACTGCCGACACAATTCCGGCAGGCATAGGCGAGGTGCTTAAAAACCTGTTTATTAATATGATTTCAAATCCCCTCGGCTCAATTGTTGAAGGTAAGTATATCGGTATTTTGTTCTGGGCGGTTATTCTCGGACTTGCTTTTAAAACAATTGCGAAAGACACCACAAAACAGATGTTTTCAGACCTTGCGGACGGTGTTTCAAAGGCTGTAAGGTGGATTATCAACCTTGCGCCGTTCGGAATACTCGGTCTTGTGTATTCCAATGTTTCGACAAACGGACTTTCGATTTTTACGGATTACGGTAAGCTTCTCGCGCTGTTGGTAGGCTGTATGCTTGCGGTTGCGCTTATTGTTGACCCGCTCATTGCCGCTGTTTCAATGAAGCGTAATCCTTATCCGCTTGTATGGAGATGCCTTAAAGAATCCGGTCTTACGGCTTTCTTCACGAGAAGCTCGGCGGCAAATATTCCGGTTAATATGCAGCTTTGTGAAAAGCTTCAGCTTGATAAGGATATGTATTCGGTATCAATTCCGCTCGGCGCAACAATAAATATGGACGGAGCCGCAATAACGATTACGGTTATGACGCTTGCCGCCGCGAATACTGTCGGCGCTCAGGTTGATATGCTGTCCGCTCTTGTACTTTCTTTTATCGCGACACTTGCGGCTTGCGGCGCTTCGGGTGTTGCCGGCGGTTCACTGCTTTTAATACCGATGGCTTGTTCTATGTTCGGAATACATCAGGACGTTGCGATGCAGGTTGTGGGAATAGGCTTTATTATAGGTGTTGTTCAGGATTCTGTTGAAACGGCGCTCAATTCCGCGGGCGATGTTATGTTTGCCGCAACAGCCGAATATACTGAGTGGCTTAAAGAAGGAAAAAAGCTTCCCGATTTTATGTACGGCAGAAAGAAAAAAGGATAATATTGTTGTTTAAAAACAGCCCCGAAAGCTCAGAAATTTCGGGGCTGTTTTATACAGAGGTTTTATATCAAGTAATCGGTGGGCTTCTTTCCGGTTATTTTCGCAAAAGCCTTGTAAAAATTCGAGGAGCTTGAAAAGCCGCAGTTTCCGGCAATTTCAAGCATTGTCATATTTGTTGTTTTTATAAGAAATATTGCTTTTTCGATTCTTTTTATCGTTATGTATTCCCAGGGAGAAATGCCGTTCAGCTTTTTAAATACAGATGAAAAATACGTCTGCGACATACAGGCGGCGGCAGCAATATCTTTAAGCAGAAGCTTGTCGCTTAAATTTTCGTTTATGTAGTTCATGGCGTCCTTCATTTTTTCCGTTGAAAGGCGGTATTTAATGTAATCCGGGCTTTTATCAAAATAATCGTAGCCGCGAAGAATATAAATAAGCGCCGAAAAAAGCCTGTATTTTGTTTCAATTATATAGCCCGTAAGCTTTTCCGATATTTCCTTTTCTATATTCAGTATCAGATTTTTAAGCGCGGTATCCCTGCCCGAAAATCTGTTGCTGAAATTCACGTTTTTCGCGAAGAACAAGGTTAAAAGCTCCATATTTTCGGGCTGCTGCCATAAAAGCTGCGGCTCAAAGTGAATGTTTAAAAGGTCGGTTTCGGTATAAAGCTCGGTAATACAGTGCGGCTCGTCACTGCCGAACAGAAACATATCACCCTCATTAAACTCATATACCTTTTTGCCGACGGTGTATATTCCGCTGCCCGCAATAAAGAGAGAAAGCTCGCATTCGGTATGGTGATGCTCGGTATAAATACGCTTACCGGCAGATACCTTTGAATGAAAAACTTTTATGATTTCCTTATTTTTATCATCGCAAATTACATTTCGTCCATATATCATAGAAATTCTCCTTATCGTAAAATAGTGGATAAATTTCGTAAAAAAGCGGTTGCATCAAAAAGGCTGTAATATTACAATATAATTGTAACATAAACCAAAAATATTGTCAAGGAGGATTTTATTATGGAATTAAATGTTTCGCGTTGCTCTGAACCGTCGGAGCTTAAAATAACGGATATAAGAGTGGCAAATATCAACGGCGCGCCTAAGCATTGTCCGCTTATAAAGGTTTACACAAATCAGGGCTTAATAGGTTACGGCGAGGTGCGTGACGCTTCAAGCGCAACCTACGCGCTTATGCTCAAAAGCAGGCTTGTGGGTGAAAATCCGTGTAATGTCGATAAGCTGTTTAGAAGAATAAAGCAGTTCGGCGGTCATTCGCGTCAGGGCGGAGGCGTTTCGGGACTTGAAATCGCGCTTTGGGATTTGGCAGGCAAAGCGTGGGGAGTACCTCTTTGGCAGATGCTCGGCGGAAAATTCCGTGATAAGGTAAGAGTTTACTGTGATACCGATGTTGACGGAAAGCACACGGGCAAGGATATGGGACACGCTTTAAAAAAGCGTATGGAGCAGGGCTTTACGTTTTTAAAAATGGACCTCGGCATAGAGCATTTACTTGATGAGCCCGGTTGCCTTAACGCTCCGCTCGGTTTTCTTGAGGATATAAAAAAATATTCAATGAAGGCAATAGTTCATCAAAGCGGCTCTGTTGATATGGATATGATGCTCGGTAAAAACTACGAAACCTTTACGATTCCGCATCACGCAACGGGAATACATCTTACACAGAAGGGTATGGACGTGCTCGAAAATTATGTGAAAGAAGTCCGTGACGTAATAGGCTATGAAGTGCCGCTTGCGATTGACCATTTCGGTCATATAGCTATTGAGGACTGCATAATGTTTGCAAGGCGGCTTGAAAAATATAACATTGCGTGGATTGAGGATATCGCACCGTGGCATTACACAAAGCATTATGAAAAGATAGCTCATTCCTGTAACGTACCGATATGTACGGGCGAGGATATTTACCTTGCCGAAAACTTCCGTCCGCTTATGGAATGTGGCGGCGTATCGGTTGTGCATCCCGATATGCTGACTGTCGGCGGAGCGCTTGAAATGAAAAAGCTTGGCGATATGTGCGAAAAATACGGCGTAGCAATGGCAATCCATATGGCGGAAAGTCCCATTGCCTGCATGGCGGCAATTCACGCTGCGGCGGCTGTTCAGAATGTGCTTGCGATTGAGTTTCACTCTATTGATATTCCGTGGTGGAATGACCTTGCTCTCGGAATTGAAAATCCGCTGTTTAAGGACGGCTTTGTAAATGTTCCCGACAAGCCGGGACTCGGTATAGACGAGCTTAACGAGGAGCTTATTGCGGAGCATATTCACGAAAAATATCCCGGACAGTGGGAGCCGACAACCCAGTGGGATAAGGAATGGGCAAACGACAGGGAGTGGAGCTGATGCTTAAAATCAAGTGGATAGGGCAGAGCGGATATATACTTTCGGACGGAAAAACGGAAATCTGCATTGACCCGTATTTATCAAATGTTGTTGACAGAATAGCGCACAGGGGCAGAATGGTTGAGCCGCCCTTTAAGGCGGAGGAACTGAAAAGTGATGCTATTATATGTACACATAATCATCTTGACCATGTGGATATTGATGCAATTCCGCTTATGAAAAAGGGGAAGATGCTGTTTTTGGCACCGCTTGATGCCGAAAAAACGCTTAAAGAATGCGGCGTGACAAATTACAAAAGCTTTGACGAGGGAAGCACATACAGTATCGGCGGTTTTATGCTTGAAGCTGTGTTTGCCGACCACACCGTTCCCGCAATAGGCGTTATTGTAAGATATGGCGGTATGGCACTATATTTTTCGGGTGATACTTTTTATAACAAAAAGCTTGAAGATTTAAAAAAATACAATATCGACATTATGTTTATATGCATCAACGGCAAGCTCGGAAATATGAATGTCGAAGAAGCCGTAAGGCTTGCGGATATAATATCCCCGAAAACCGCTGTTCCGAATCATTACGGTATGTTTGAAAGCAATACGGAAAATCCCGAAAAATTTGATGTTCCACAGAAATTTATAATGGAATATAACAAAGAATATGAGGTGAAAAACGGATGTTTGATTTAAACGGAAAAACCGCACTTGTTACGGGCTCAACGCAGGGGATAGGCTTTGAAATCGCAAGGCTTTTGTCAAGCCGCGGCGCGAAGGTATTTGTTCACGGCGGCACAAGCGAGGAAAAATGCCGCGCGGCAAGTGAAAAAATACCGGGTTCCGTACCCGCAAAGGCAAATCTTTTAAGCCTTAATGAAATTGACGGTCTTTATGAAAAAACCGGAGGTGTTGACATACTTGTTTTAAACGCTTCAATTCAGTACAAAAGGAAATGGGACGAATTTTCCGAGGAAGAATACGATATTCAAATGGACTGCAACGTTAAAAGCTCCTATTTTCTGATAAAAAAATATGTTCCTTATATGAAAGAAAACGGCTTTGGCAGAATTGTGACGGTAGGCAGCGTAAATCAATATAATAATCACCCGGAGCTTTCGCTGTACGGCGTTACTAAGGCGGCGCTTGCAAAAATGGTACAGAATATTGCGCCTCAGCTTGCGCCTTCCGGCATAACAATTAACAATGTCGCGCCGGGGGCGATAGGTACTCCGCGGAACGAGGAAGCGCTAAGCGATGCCGACTTTAAGAAAAAAGTCGAAAGTAAAATTCCTTGCGGATATATAGGAAAGCCCGAAGATATAGCTCCGGCGGTTTTACTGCTTTGCTCCGATGAAGGCAGGTATATAACGGGCGCCGATTTAAAAATAGACGGCGGAATGAGTCTTTAAAAGTTAGGAGAGTTTATAAATGCATTTTAACGTAAAGGAAGAAATAATCAAATTAACACCGCAGTGGAAGGGCGAAAGACTGCCGGACGGTAGACCGAAGGTTGACGAAAAGTATTTAAAAGCTTTAAAAACGCTTACACTTGAAGAAGTGTGGAAGCCCATATTCGTAAAAGGCTACGAAAGCCAGTTTGAGGGAAGACTTCATACGCTTCATGACGACGGCAGAAAGCTGATAGGACGAGCGGTTACCGCAACCTACTGCCCGTTTCGTCCCGACCTTGACGAGGTTGTTAAGGATATAGGACGCTCGGAAAACCGTACCGGTACATATAATCAGTGGGTAATAGATAACCTTATGGAATACGACGTACCGGTTATTGATATGTACGATAAAATTTATAAGGGCACGTTTCTTGGCGGCAACTTAACCACCGCGCTTAAAAACAAAACCAAAAACGAAAACGGCGGCGCAGTTATCTGGGGCGGAGTAAGAGATACCGAGCAGATGAAAAAGGTTAAGGATACGCAGGTTTATTACAGAGGCATTGACCCTACGCCGATACGTGATTTTATTATGACGGCGTATAACACTCCCACAAGAATAGGAAACGCAATATGCCTTCCCGGTGACGTTGTGTTCGGCGCGGGCGGCGGCGTGCTGTTTATACCTTCTCATCTTGTTGAAAAGGTTGTCGGCGGCGCGGCAAAAACACAGGTTAAGGATTTGTTCGGCTTTGAAATGATTACGCTCAACAAATTCACAACGGCGCAGATTGACAAAAACACCTGGACAAAGGATATGCTTGACCTTTTAATGGACTTTATCGAAAAGGACGAAAGGGCAGCAGCTTACAGAGGACTTGACTGGAGCGAGGAATACGACCTTGCGATAAACGGTGACCCGAACGATACGCAGTCGGCGCTTTAATTACAAACGGGGTTGTTGCGCTAAAAGCAACAGCTCAGGCAGAGGGGCTGATTGATTTTAGATGCAGAATGGACGAAGCGAAGTATAATGCGGCATAGCCGCATTATACCTTGCCCGAAGGCGTACGTGGGTACGTCGAGAGGTGAGCTTCGTTCATAACTTAAATGGCTTATAATATGAAGCTATTTGTGTTAAAACACAAATAGCTTCCACATCTTAATTTTTTAAGAGTATTCTTTTGTTTAAAAGGATAGAAACCGTGCCATTTAAGTGTTCTGCGCTAAAAGCAACAGCCCCTTATTTTTTTACCATTTTGCTCCGCAGTTATGAAACGGTGTTCCTATAAACGCGGTTTGGGCAAAATCCTCCATATTGTGTCTTATTATATAGTCTATGTATGTTTCTACCATACGGGCGGTTAAAATATAACCCGCGGCATTCAAATGACCGCCAAGGAAAAAACACTTTTTATATTCTTCATCAATTACGGGCGCGTATTTTCTGAAATCCAGAACGTATGTATATTCAAACAAACCGGCTAATTCGTAAAGAATTTTTTGATGTATGTCGTTTGCTTCAATTCGTTTTTTGTCCGCATCTCCTTGCGGTATGGTCATAAGGAAAAAGCGCGCTTTCGGCTGAATTTCTTTAAGGCGCTGAATTATTTCGGCATAGTAGCCCGTAAAAGTTTTTTTGTTGTTTTTATAGTCGGATAAATCAATATCGTCTGTACTGCCGAGTTCGGTACCGCATTTTGATATATCGTTCACGCCGAGCGCTATAATATACGCCTGACACGCTTTAACGGGCGACCAGAAATTGTTAGCCTCAGCAAAGCTTTCGCAGTATTCTTTAGCCGTCATACCGCCTTTTGAAAAGTTATATACCGTAAGGCCGCAGTTTCTCGCGATATACTGTCCCCAGGAATATTCAAAATAATCGTGGTATCCCTTTTCGTTTTTTTCGTTTAAAGATTCCATTTCTCCCGAAGAAAGGCTGTCGCCGACACAGCCGATTGTGCGGAAAATGCCGCAAAAGCCGCCGTCAGTTTTTAATACGTCCAAAGGTTTTTCATTTTCGTTTTTCAATAAGTCGTGAATGTTCATTTTTATTTTTCTCCTTTTAAAATTAATCAAGTGTAATATGTACAGTAACGTCGTATCTGTCATCAAGCTTTAATTTTTTTGTGTAATTTTTGTCGCCATAGCTGATTTCAAGCTCATAGTCGCCTTTAAAGCCGTTAACTACGGCAAAACCGTA
Source organism: uncultured Ruminococcus sp. (assembly GCA_902783995.1). The sequence goes on from CACZTG010000259.1 coordinate 9,974, forward strand.
ATCGTTGCTTGCGAAAATTCCTTCCGTATGCCATTCGTGATTTATAAGCTCATCTATCGCCTTAAAAGCGGGTTTGGGCGACAAATCGTAGTTCAAAAGCGCACCGAAGTATCTGTTTTCGCCGGCATTCATCTGATTTGCGCCGTTTCCGTATGCAAGCCCGTCAACCAGATTCCAATAAACAATGGCGTCAACGTTTTTGTGGCTGAACCATATTTTATACATATTTTTAAGAAGCTCCGCCTGGACCGCCATATCCTCGTCCGTATCCGAATACGCCGAAACCGTTATTTCCGAAAGCTGCAGCGGCTTGCCTAATTTTCCGAAGGTGTCGAGCACATCGTACATTTTCATGGGATTATATCTGTCAAGAGCGTATTCCTCCTCCTTTTCTCTCGGCACAAACTGATGATACTGGAGCCCTATTGCGTCAAAGTCCACGCCGCGCCTTTCAAGGTCACGGAGGAACAGATAGTAATAAGACCTTGTAAAATGAAAGTTTTCCCAAATACCGTCCGAATCGTTTATGAATTTACGTTCAAACGGCAAATGCTCGGCAATTTTAAACGGGTATGAAACATAATCCTCCTCACGAAAAAATTCCGAAACGTATGTTGTGTCAAAGCATTTCCACGTAAGGGCTTCGTTTACGATATCCCAGTCACGGATAATATCGCCGTACCTTTTTGCGACGTCTTCAAGGTAAGAACGGATAAACCGCTTTAAGGAACGGGTATCTTTCGGAAGCCAATCCGGATTGAACCTGTCATACACAAGGCAATGTCCCTTCATGCGGATGTTATTTTCAAGACAGAATTTTGTTATAAGGTCTGCGGGAGGACGGCGGTAAAATTTGGGGCTGTCTGCCGCAAACCGTCTTTTACCCTGTTCGGGCTCAACTGCGTTCAGATAAAAAGGAACAACCGCATAGTTGAAAATTTTCGGGAAAAGCTCTCGGTATTTTTTATTTTTATCCTCACTGTCAAACTCATCCAAAAGAAACATATTGCAGCCGAAATTAAAATAATGGTTTTTTTGTACGGCTTTAAAGGATACGCCCTTTATCGGCTCACCTTTTGAATCCTTAAATTCGATTCTTTTAAATCCTTTTCTGTAAAGCTCAATGCCCGAATTTATGCGTGACGTCATAAATTCCTTTTGTTCGTTAAAGTGTTTTAATGCGATTTCAGCTCTTGACATTTTCTTTTTCTCCTTTTAAATCTTTTTTTTAAAAATATCAAATGCCTGCGATTCATGCAGGTTTTTTATAAGAGTTTTCATATTGGGAACGTCAAATTTTTTAATAATTTTTGTAACCTGCGAACGTAATGTGGATTCCTCGACCACACGTTTTTTTGATATTTCTTTGTACGAAAGCCCGGAATAAAAATCGCTTAAAACTTCAAATTCCGCGGTCGTAAGCGTGCGGAGCAAATTAAACATATAAAGAATGGACTGATTCTGATTGCTGACGGTTTCGCAGTGACGCAAAATTTTCTGCGCAATGCGGGGGCTCAGTGATTTTGTGTTGGCGTACACATCTCTTATGGATTTGAGAATTTCCTCAAGAGGAGCGGTTTTTATCATGTAATCAACCGCGCCGGACATAAGCGCCCTGAAAATATATTCGTCGTTTTCATGAATTGTAAGAACGATTATTTTTGTTTTCGGACTGATTTCAAGCACCTTAGGTATAACGGTTATACCCGCGTCGTTTGTTTCCATCTGAATATCGAGGAGCAAAATATCGGGCTTTTCGCGCGTTACCATTTCAAGACAAAGGGTGCTGTTTGTGGCAAATGAGGCACATTCCATATCATCGGTTGCATTGATTTCATTTTTGAAATACTTGCAAAGATATTCAAGATCATCACACAGAGCTACTTTTATTTTTTTCAACGTGTAAACCTCCTTTAACATATACAGGCAAAACTATCTGAAACCAGGTGAAGCTGCCCTCTTTGCTTTTTACATAAATTTTTCCCGAGTAAAGATTTAAAACCTTTTCCACATAATTAAGCCCTATACCCCAATTTTCGTTGCTTTGTTTTGTGGAATAAAATACCTTAAATATTTTGGATAAATCCTTTGAACTTATTCCGCAACCGTTATCAAGAATTTCTATACATAAAAGGTTATCCTCGGAAAAAATTTTAATTTTTATAAACTTGTGCTTTGCGTTTTTTATTTTAAGCGCATCGACGGAGTTTGAAAACAAATTGGCAAAACATTCGGTCAAGTGATATGAGTCGCCCTTTACAAGCAGATTATCTGTTTTTACAATCTCTATGATTTTTATTTTTTCGGAAGCTGTAATTCTTTGTACGGCAACATCGATACATTCCTTTATATTGACAATTTCGGTGCTTCGCTTAACATGACTTAGCATATTAAGCTTTCTTGTAACGGAGCCGAGCGAGCTTTCCGAAAGCGTATGAATATCCGTTAAGTTTTCTTTTGTGATATCGGGATTTTTCTCTATCATTTTAATGCTCTGCTGCGAAAGCCTTTCTATTGTAAAAAGCACATTTTTATAGGAATGAAAAATCAAGCTGATATTTTCGTTTAAAATCTGCGAATTGTGAAGCAGTTGTCTGTTTGTAACCACCTTCAGATTATCAAACGGTTTAAAATATATCGTTATAAATAAAATTATCAAAAGCAAAAATATTATTAAGGGTTGCGTCAGGGTATAAAAGCTCCAGTTCAGCGTTTTTGTGGGGAAATATAAAAGGTCCACGTTTTTGTGAAGCATTGTTTTAAGCGGGCCGGTGACGTAAAAAAATATTATAAACGTATATATTATAGCCAGATGTATAAGCGACATAAGCGAGGTCTGCACTTTTAAGATGATTTTTGTGTTGCGGCAGTATGCAATAAGAGTATATAGCGGTATCAGCATATAAAAAATACAAACATATATGCTGTATCCCAAGTTATATTTCATAATAGCTTCGGCAACAGTACTCCGAAAGTTTTTTTCAAAAGCATTGATTGAAAGAAAAGCCTTGTAGGTTACAACGGGGTCGTTCATGATAACATACAAAAGTATCGGTATAAAAAGAATTATCTTTATATAATTTTTTACGTTTTTAAGAGTAAACAAAAAGAAAAGCGATGACAGCATTATAATTGATATTCCGGCAGTAAACAGTCTTGATATCGACGATGGACCGAGCCTTATTTCGTTAAGCATAAGATAGGTCGAATAGTCAAACTGTGTAAAGCGGTAATATGTCGAAAATTTTGATATATACATAACGGAAGCAAACAGCAAAATTCCTATGCCGGCAAAATATCCGGAAAAAACCCAGGACATTTTGTTTTTAAAGTTTATGAAAAGCGTCACGGCAAGGAAAATCGCGATAAATATTATTGAACTTACCAAAAAAATCACCTCCGCGGGGAAAAGGTAGGATATATATTTTAGTATAACACAAAAAATTGTTTTTTTCAATAAAAGTTTTATTATTTCTTAAATATACGCAAAACGCTTATAAAACATAAGCGTTTTGCTTCCAAAAAATCATATTGATTAAAATTTAGAAATTTGATATAATATTATTGGTACAAAATTGTGCAAATTATATAAAAATTTTTAGGAGGAAAGATTGTTATGAAAAAAGTTTTATCTTACGTAATCTGCCTTGCTGTGATAATCAGTTTGGCTATGCCGTGCGTAATTGCTTCGGCAGATGAAATCTCGGTGTGGGACGGAGCGCCGACAGGCGGTTACAGCTGGTTTGTGAGCCATAAGGACGAATTCAATGCGGGAAGCGCCACGATACATATTACAGAGGCAAAACAGCTTGCATTTCTTGCTTTTATAGGAGGCAAGGGTCAGGATATGTATGGTATAAATAATGCCGCATTGGATTTTGAAGGCATAACCTTTATTCTCGATACCGATATTGATTTGAACAATAAACCGTGGTCACCCATTTGTTCAAACAATACCTCACATCCGTTTAAAGGAACCTTTGACGGAAACGGTCATACAATTTACAATATGTACAGTCCTTCGACAGGTACGAGTGATATGTACAGCCGTAATGCTAACGGTAAAAAGCTTTTCGGACTTTTCGGTTATCTTGCGGGAACGGTAAAAAATGTTAAGGTTAAGAATGCCGTATGGGAATATGATTCGGCAAATGGCGCAAGCGTACCTGCGGGCGGCGGTATTGCGGCATTCACCGGCTCATATACTGATATTACTATGGCAAACGGCAATAAGGATGATTTTAACGCTCTTATAGACAATTGCAGCGCCGAAAACATTTCGTTTACAATTAACAGTTCAAAAGCTTTCGGAACTCACGGCTTCTGCGGACTTGTAGGCTGTTCCTATAACGGAAGCATAACAAATTCGTATGTAAGAAACTTTAATGTTGATGTATCGGAATCTGCATATATTCCCACAAACTGCGACGGTCTTGTGTATATTAAGGGCGTAAGACACAAGGACGGCTTTGTGGCGGGAATGTTTGAAATATCGCATAATTTTGTTATGGGTAAAACAATTACAAAAAAAGTTGACGGCGCAACGGTAACAGAGGATATTCCGTTTATGGACGATACTATACCGAAATATTATGTTCCGGGCGGCAATGTGTCGGACGGAGCGCATATGGGCAATGACAATTACCCAACCTTTGTTGCGGACGAAGCAGGGCTTCGCACGAATATTGCATGGAACAGCAGCGCATACTTCTGGGACGCTGAAAACGAAAAGGTCATTTTAAAAAGCGAAACGGAACTTACCGGTCTCAATATTGATTACGATATTGAAGAAGAATTGTTTGAGGTAAGAGCAAACCTTGCTAAGGTTGACGACGGCACGATGGTTGTAATTGCAATATATGATGTTGCGGGCGGCGTAAAGAAGCTTTCGGATATAAAAATTGTGCGCTATAACAAGGAAACAAGCTTTAACTCGCAGATCATAGCCGAGCTTCCGTGCAGCAGCTTTGACAGCAGCAGACAAGTCGCAAAAGCAATTGTTATAAGCCCGAAGAGTGCGGAGCCTTACGGCGCGCTTTTATATGAGGAATAAGATAAGGTATTGGAATTTTAAAAGAAAGGTATGGTTATAAAAGTGAAATCGTTTTTAAATAAGGCGGCAGTTATAGCCGCAGCAACGATGCTTGTCGCTTCAATGTTTGCGGGCTGCGGTAAAACAGCGGAAGAAGTGGCGGAGGGTGTTACCGAAATTCACGTATGGTCCGGCGAAAGACACAGTAAGATTGCCCTTACTAAGCTTGTAGAGGAATATAACAAGACTGTGGGCGCGGAAAAAGGTATTAAAATTGTTTATGAAGTCAAAGAGGCTGACCTTGCAAAAAATATTGAGCTTGCGCTTCAGTCGGGGCAGGCTCCCGAAATTTTCCAGGGAGGAAGTCTCGCTAAAAATGTTGAAAGCGGCTATATAGCGGCGCTTGACGATTTGCCGGGCGGAAAAGAGCTTGTTGAAAAATACCAGCCGTTTTTAAGAGATTTTTATAACCGTTACGATGGTAAAACGTATAATCTACCTTACGGCGCTACAACAAACGGCATTGTATATAACAAGGATATGTTTAAAAAGGCTGGTATAGTTGACGAAAAAGGCGAGGCAAAACCGCCGAAAACATGGGCGGAAATGCGCGAATACGCAAAGAAGCTCACCAATGATAAAAATAACGAGTACGGAATAATATATGAGCTTAAGGAAGCCGGCTTTTTCGGCAACAATGTGGAAATCACTTCCGCGGCTTCAGCCGGACACCTTGCATATAATCCCGCAAAGGGCGAGTACGACTACGGCGCATATAAGGCGGCTATGGAAACGCTTCTCGGCATTAAAGAAGACAAGAGCTATATGCCGGGAGCCGAAAGTCTTGACAATGACAGAGCGAGAGCGAGGTTCTCTGAAGGCAATATAGGTATGAAATTTGCTTATTCCTTTGATGTCGGTGTATATAACGACCAGTTCCCGGCAAAATGTGACTGGGGTGTTGCTCCTATGCCTGTTGCGGACGAAAACGATACATATAAGCAGTATTATGACCTCGGAAGCGGTTATTCCGTAAACGCGACGGTTCTCGGAAGTGATATAGCCGAAAAGGTTATGGAAGCCTACAAATGGCTTAACAGTGACGAGCTTTTTGTTGAGCTTTACAAGCAGTGTATGTATATTCCTTACAATGCCGATATAGTAAAGGGTGTGAAAATCAGTAACCCCAAAAAAGGCTGGGAGGATTTCCGCAATATTATGGAAATCAGCGTACTTGCTCCCGTAAACAGAAAAAAAGATATAACGGGCTTTCCGAAGCCTGAGGAGGATTTTGTAAATCTTGTATGGCCGGGTGATATGTCGGTTGATGATTTTATTGCAAAGCATAATAAAATCGCGAACGACGGTATAAAAACATATCAGGATATGCACCCCGAATATGACGGAGAAAGCTTTATTCTTCCGGATTGGAACACTAAAAGATAAAAGAGGTACTTGATGTGAAATCACAAGCGCAAAACAAAACACTCAGCAAAAAAGCATCTATGACGCTTCAGTGCTATCTGCTTATTTCGGTTCAGCTTATAGGTTTTTTGGTAATTACCGTTTATCCCATTTTATGGGCTGTAAGGCTGGCGTGGTTCAGCTATGACGGTGTAGCCTCAAATACAAGATACGTCGGCTGGGATAACTTTTTTAAAATATTTACTCAGGATAAAACTTATTGGAAAACATGGCTGACTACAATAAAATTTGCTGTATTTAAGCTTCCGATAGAGCTTCCGCTTGCTATGTTTCTTGCGGTAATACTGAATAAAAAATTAAAGGGCAAAGGCTTTTTCAGGGCAATGTTTTATTTACCGAATGTTGTTGCCGTCGCGATTATCGGTCTGATATTTTCGAGTATGTTCGATTATTTCGGCATAATTAACGCATGGCTTTTAAAGCTCGGTTTTATAAAGGAGCGTATCGACTGGTTCGCCGGCGGCGGCACGGCAATGTTTGTGCTGATTGTGGGCGCGGTGTGGAATACCTTCGGGCTTAATGTGCTGTATTTTATTTCGGCAATGCAGAATATCCCGGAGGAAATGTATGAGTCCGCCCATCTTGACGGAGCGTCAAAGCCTGTTATCTTCTTTAAAATCACACTTCCGCTTATGGGACCGGTTTTGCAGACAATACTCCTTCTTTCGCTTGTGGGAACGCTTCATACAAACGATTATATTCTGGTTATGACAAACGGTGCGCCGAGAGGCGAAACATTTACGGTTATGTCGTATATTGTAAGCAAATTTGTGCCGGGTTTTGCGGATAACGCGGCAAATATCGGTTACGGCTGCGCTCTTTCTCTTGTAACCACGGTTATTATGGCGTTGATTGCAATAGGATATAATAAGATAAGTGCCAAAATGTCGGAAATATATTAATAAAGAAAGGATTTAATATTATGAAGAAAAAAAATCTCAGAGCAAATGTATTTGACTACATAATATTATCGTTAGTCTTTATTATATGTGTATTTCCGCTTATCTACACATTTTTGGCTTCTTTTAAATCAAATGCGGAAATTCTTGCGCAGCCGGACAGACTGTTTCCGGCTGTCTGGAGTTTTGAAAACTATAAAACGGCATTTACCTCCTCCGATTTCAACGTGGGTAAAATGCTTTTCAACTCGGCATATTACACAATAATATGCGTATGCTTTGCGATACTTTCATCGTCACTGTGCGCTTACGTATTTGAAAGAGGAAAGTTTTTCGGCAAAAAGGTTATTTTTACAATGTTTTCATCGCTTATGTTTATAAGCCTCGGAAGCATAACGGTGTATCCGCTTTTTGATATACTGAACATTGTTCATTTAAACCGCTCTTTATGGGGGCTTATTGTTATAAAAATGCTCGGAATACCGATTGTAAATATTTATCTTGTAAAAAGCTATATAAAAACCTTACCGAAAGAGCTTGACGAAGCGGCTGAAATTGACGGCTGCTCATTTACGGGTATCTTTTTCAGAATAATTGCGCCGCTTCTTAAGCCTATTGTCGCAACGGTAGCGATACTCGCATTTCAAGGCTCTTGGAACGAATATCTTATGCCGACAATATTCACTATCGCAAACCCGTCTCAGCGCACGCTTATGGTCGGAGTGGTTGCGCTTAAAAATTCGGGGAACTCCGCGGCATCGTGGAATCTTATGCTTTCGGGTGCGGTAGTAGCGCTTATTCCCGTACTTTTGGCATATTCGTTCTTTAACAGATATTTTGTATCGGGGCTTACGGCAGGTGCTGTCAAGGGCTGATAAACAGGGAGGAATATTTTTGAATAAAACATTTTTTGGCAGAAAATTAACATTCATTTTAATAATAACGGCTATGATGACAGCTTTGTTTGTATGTCCCGCGGTGCAGGCTTCGGCAGGCGATGTGACAGTTGGCGAGATAAGCTTTAAGTATAGTGACGGAACAGATGCGTTTTCTTTTTTGAAAAGTGATGTGCTTACGGTAAGCTGTAATGTTACCTGCGGCAGCGGGCAAAAAAGCTTGAAGCTTTATACCGCTTTGTTTGACGGCGAGTCGGAGAACGCCCGTCTGCTCAGAGTTGTACAGTCGGGTAGGACATTTTCGGCCGGTGAAAGCGCAGTTCTCGGCGGCACGTTTAATGTACCTGAAAATACCGGGGAAAACTATTGCATAAAGGCGTTTGTTTTTGATGATGAAATGAAGCCTTATGCATACAGATGTATAAAAAAAGAGGTGGACTCCGACACCTATTTTGCAGAAACTCCGTCGGTATATAGGTATTACGCACCCGGAATCATACGCCCCGACGAGGGCACAATACAGCTCACCGTCTGTCCGGACAGACCATCAAGCGAACTGGGCAACGCGTATGATATGATATTCAGAATAGCAAGCGGACACGATGAGGGAAATGCCAAAAATTCCGTTCTTGCTCTTTGCATACCGGTGCTTTCGGAAGAAAGACAGAATCCGATGCTTCAATTCGTACTCAAAAATAAAAGCGGTGCGTTTTATCTTGAAAAGCCGTTTGCCTATGACAGTACCGCGGTGGGACAGAAATTTAATATTGCTGTTTCGTGGAAGGCGGGCGGAAATATGTATATGTATGTTGCAAGTGACAGCGCTGTGCAATATATAGGAGGAGTGGATTGCCCTTCGGGTCTTGATGAGGACACCCTTTCATACTTCTTATCGGTTGATAAGGAGGGACCCATGCATGTGAGCGATATGATGATTTCATCAAAGCAGCTTTACAGCGGGCAGATTTCAAAGCCCGGAACCTTTGCGGCAGACAGAAACACAACCCTGCTTGCGACAGAGAATATGGGAAGTACTGCAGTAAATAAATCAGACTGGATTGCATCAGAAGGATATAATACGATGGTTCCCGCATTCAGAGCGGAAAAGCAGATATATTCAGAGGGAGAAACCGTTGTTTATCCGCTTATGAGTGTAAATCATTCCGGTGAAAGCAAAACGTTTGCGGTAGATATTGCTGTTACGGACGCGGACGGTACTGCTGTGTTTAGCCGCTCGGCGCAGATAGGCGCGCTTCCCGACAGCAAATATCATATAAAGGAGATACCCTTAAGGGAAATAGAAAATACAGGTTTATATAAAATACATACGCGAATCACAGCGCCGGGCGGAACATACAGGGAGTACGACAGCAGTATAAGCATTATACCCGAGTTTTCAGGTGTAGCCGACGGAGCGCTGTCTGAATATTACGGTCATCATGTACCCTATGACTCAGATGTTTCGGTATTCAAAAAGCTTAATGTTACATCAACGAGAATGTGGGCTAATGAGTTTATATGGTATAACCTTGAACCGACCGAGGGAAGCTGGCAGTGGAAGAGAATGGACGATTATGTTGACGCCATGGAGGACGCCGGAATAGATTTGCTCGGAGTTCTCGGCTATCCCTCCAGGTGGGCGGCGCAGGAGCCGACTGCCGCGGACTATACGGGCATTAACGGCAATGCCCTCAAATGGGAATACCGTCCGGACAGGTGGAAACCGAAGAGCTATGAGGAATGGGAAAACTATGTATATACGGTTGTTGACCGTTACAAGGGCAGGATAAAGTACTGGGAGGTATATAACGAGGTAAACTTCCATCCTCCGTATCATACGGCGGCATTCTCAGGC
>CACZTG010000260.1 GCA_902783995.1 uncultured Ruminococcus sp.
CCAAGCTCTTTTGCCTGGTCAATAGCTATCTGTAAACGTCTTACCGCAATAGGATACTCGGCACGTATATAAATATAGCCCTGATTTGCGCCGATTGCATAACCTGCTATTTCCATAGCCTCTATAACGGTATGCGGGTCGCCTTCAAGAACAGAACGGTCCATAAACGCGCCGGGGTCGCCTTCATCGGCATTACAACAGACATATTTCTGGTCATTCTTTGAAGCTGCGGCAAACTTCCATTTCATACCCGTCGGGAAGCCTGCGCCGCCGCGTCCGCGAAGTCCTGAAGCAAGCATTGTATCAATAACCTGTTCGGGAGTCATTTCCGTTAAAACCTTACCGAGAGCCTGATAAGCGTCAACGGCAATAGCCTCGTTTATATCCTCGGGGTTAATCACACCGCAGTTACGAAGCGCAATTCTCTTTTGTTTTTTATAAAACTGAACTTCGCTGAGCGGCTTAACCTCATTGCTTTTATTGTCATCTTTGTAAAGAAGTCTGTCAACAATACGACCTTTTAAAAGATGTTCTTCAACAATTTCCTTTACGTCCTCGACTTTTACAAGGTTGTAAAAAGAACCTTCCGGATATACAACCACAACAGGTCCGAGTGCGCAAAGACCGAAACAACCGGTCTGCACAACTTTAACTTCATTTTCAAGCCCTTTTTCTTTAAGGAGCTTATCAAATTCCTCGTGTATTTTGGCAGAACCTGACGATGTACATCCCGTACCGCCGCAAATAAGCACGTGCGCTCTGTAAATATTCATTTTACTTCCCCTCTCTTACTCCTGAACAGCGCCTACCGTATATTCGGCAACCGGCTGTTTGTTTATTATATGCTCCGCAACAATACGGGCAACTTTTTCCTCATTCATATGCACATAGGTAACTTTTTCTTCGCCGGGCATAAATACCTCGACAATAGGCTCTAAACGGCACATACCGATACAACCTGTCTGTGTTACCGTTACATCGGAAAGTCCACGTTTTGATACCTCGTTTAAAAATGCGTTCATAACAGGTCTTGCGCCTGCCGCAATACCACAGGTTGCCATACCCACTACAACACGTACACCGTTTTCACGGTCTTTGCGCAAATCAACCTGTTTTGAGATTTTGTCTCTTAATTGCTGTAACTCTGCTAAACTCTTCATAATATCCTCCTTAAAAATTTAAAATTTACATATTTATACCTGCATTTTCAAGCCCTTCGCCTATATACTCCTTAACCCAGTTAAGTATTTCCGGCGCGTCAATAGGCACGCCGCCAAGCGCGTTTTTTATATCGTCTGTCACAAAGACAAACTCTTTATCGGCTTTTCGATGCTTATATACATAATTTATATCGGGCGCGCCCATAATGACAGTAACCATAGTTTCAGCCATATTCCCAAGCGGTGCGCGGTCAATACTGTCATATTCAAAAAAAACCTTTAAGCTTGTACCCTTTCCCTGCTCGGATTCAATTTCGAGATGTCCGCCGCACTGAACGGCGGCAGCCTCAAAAAGCGATATTCCCATACCGACTTTCCGGGTAGTCCTTGTGGTTGAAAAAGGGTCTCTTACCGTTTTCAGAAATTCCTCGCTCATACCGCAGCCGTTATCGGTTATATCTATTTCAAGCAGATTTTTAAAAGTATCTTCGTTAATATATATTTCAATCTCGGAAGCTCCCGCTTTAACCGAGTTCTGAACTATATCGAGTATATGCAGTGAAAGCTCTTTCATATGGTCACTTCCCAAAAAGTTCTTCAATTTCGCAAGGAAGATGAAATTCACGGGCGGCAATATCTTTAAGATAATGTGCGTCAGAATTTCTGAGCACCTTATACTTCGCGAGGTCGGGCCTTGACTTCATATATTCTTCGACGCTGTCAACCCTGTATGAAATTTCTATCCATTCGGCGTTTAACTCCTCAGGTATAAAACCAAGGTTTGTAAGCACGCTGTACGAATGTCTGTCAATATGCGCAGGCGCGGCAAAACCGCCCGCATCTTTTACTATTTTAAAAACATCTTCTATCGAAAGTGTTGTCGGAGAAATCAAAAGCTTTTCTTCTTCCCCTTCAATTTCATCGTTTTCATTCATATAATACTGATGTCCGAATATTTCGGGCTTGTTTTTTATGGGAGGCAGATGTTCATAAACAATCTTTCCGACCTGTCCGGCAATATCAAGCGTGGGATAAAGCGTCAGCACATGGACTTCCTCGGCAGTTTCAATTTCCATACC
>CACZTG010000261.1 GCA_902783995.1 uncultured Ruminococcus sp.
AATATCCAAATCGGAAGGAATTCCTACCATAACGCCGTTTCCTCTGTGAACCGAGAAGAAAACACCGAAATCCTTAAGGTCTGCCTTGAGCTGTTCGGGCGGGTCAATCATTTTTTCAACCATTCCGCTTATTTTCTGCCAGCTCTTGCCGTAATCCAGACTCCTGTAATATCCGTTTACGCCGTTAATTTTACCGTAAAGATAAAGCGTGGGATTGGATGAGCCCGGTGCGGATATGCCTATCGAAAAGGTTTCAATACCTTCCACGGTATTTACCTTTTCAAAGGTTTTGCCGTAATTTTTACTGAACCATAAGCCTGTGCCGCCTATTGCCGCAAACACTTCTCCTTCTTTGCCCGGAACAGACAGTATATAATGTCTGAAATCCGCTTTCGGAAGCCTGCTTACAGTTCCAAAGGTCTCTCCGTTATTTGTGCTTAAGTAAAAATCTCCCGTTGCCGCGTCATAAGCATAAAAAATATCTTTATTTACCGTGTCCGCTTCTATCGGGTCGTTATGACGTTCAAAGCTCGGATATAAACCTTTCGGTAAGCTTTCTACCTTATTCCACGTTTTTCCGTAATCCGTTGTTCTGTAAACATAATGGTTTATCGGAGTTGAAAGTATTGTTGCTATACCGTCGGCATTAGGCTCTGTTGCAACCGCAAGATAACCGTTATTTGCCTTCATGCCCGAATTATCAAGCTTTAACGGGTAGGTTTCAAATGGCTGCCAGGTAAAGCCTCCGTCCGTGGAATAACCGCCGTTACCGTCCTTTGCTCCCCAGCCGTTACCGCCTGTTCTTACAACTATATCGGGAGTTTTTTCCGCGCAGTCTATGCCGTTGGTATCCTGATATTTAGGATTTAAAATCTGCGTTTAGAAAAAATCAAAAATATCGGTTGACATAACTCCGCAGTTATCGTTTGCGCCGACGAAAAGCCTCGCTTTGCCCGAGGTCGGCTTAATGTTTCTTACGCAAAACTCCTCAAGTCCTCTGATTTTACTTTGCCATTTTACTTTTTCAGCCGTGATATCCTCGGTTTTCCATACGCCGAACCAATCTCCGAACCATGCAGTCTTATTATTTACGGGGTCAAACCATGTAAATGAAATATTGTTTGCGAAATATGTGTCGGGGTGCCACGGCGCGTCAAACTTATGCTCCGTAGTCTTTTTGTTTGTTACCGAATGCCATGTAAGACCGCCGTTATCCGAAAAATAAATATCATATAACGATGCCGCCATAAGCATATTTTCATCAAACGGATTTACCGCAAAGCTTCTGTACTCCGCGTCTTTATAAGGCGCGATTGAGGTCCATGCTTCGCCGTCGTATTTTAATATGCCGCCGTCATTAGGTCCGACATTTGCATAAAGCACTCCGTTTGATAAAACCTGCATATTCCGGCAAGTAAGCGGGCTTCCCTCCAAAAGCTCAAAGCTTGCGCCGCCGTTATCGGATTTATATATTCCGCCCGTCTGCGTGGAAACATATATTATGTTGCTTCTTCCGCTGACAATTTTTGTCGAGTCAATCGCAACGCCGGTCATTAAATCGGTTGTGCCGTCCGGCGGTACAAAATCGGGAACATTCAGTTTTTCCCACTTCGGAACCTTATCCTTGGCATTCATCGTACGGTATAAACCGTCAAACGGACATACCGCATAAAGTACATTAGTATTATTCGGGTCTATCGCAAGAAGATTTCTGTAAGCCTTTGTATATGCGCCGCCCATATCTCCGGGAGGAACATGCATATCGGTAAAGTTTTCGCCCTTGTCAAAGCTTCTGAAAATTCCGCTTGGCTTTTTAATTCCTTCGCCGCCCGATTTTCCCGAACCGAGCGTCATATACACAATATTTGAATCGTCCGGGTCGGTTTCTATCGAGCCTACACAGCTGTAATTGTTATGTATTGCCCTTATCTTATCATTTACGGGAATCCATTCCTCTATGGAATTATCGTATCTGAAAGCCCCCGCAACGTCCGTGCCTATATAAACCGCATCGGGGTCGCTTTTATGCATTTCCATATGCGGAACATATCCTCCGCCGCCTATTCTCACCGCTTCCCAGTCATAGCTTATTTCTTCAATTGAATATATGTCCTTTTTAAAGCTGTTGTTTGAATAGTCGCCTTCCGCAACCTTTTTATCGGGATTTATCAGTACGCTTACCTGTACATGGTCAGAAGAAAGCGGTACCGAGGGAACAGCAAAGCTTATTTCTTCGCCTGCGTCAAGCTTCTGAACTGTTTTGAAATCCTTGTAGCTTTTATCGATATTAAGCTCGCCTTCAATTTCGGAATAAGGAATATCTACGTTGCCGCTGTTTTTAAGCTTTATTATTGCATCGGCAGTATCTCCCGCTTTAAATTCGGATTTATTAAGCGTAATATCGGTAATTATAATATCGGGATTGCTTTTAGCGCTTTTAAAAACCACACTGAAGGTATTGTTGTTTTCATTTGTCTCTGCTACAGAGCTTGCCGAATCGCATCTTATCGACATATTCACTTCATCCGCTGTAGCAATAAAATTTGTAAGCTCCCATGTCAGTGTTTCACCCGGATAAAGCGAAAGCTTGGACCAGATACTGTTTGCTTTTCCGTCCTTGCGGGTTTTTGCTCCCGACTTTGCTTCACCCCATAACCAGCCTGCCGAGCATACTACGTCACCTATATTCTTAACATCCACCTCAAACCTTAAATCACTGCCGGATTTAAAATAAGGATTGTTAATGCGCACATCGGTTATAACGAGATCAGGACCGTTATAGCTTGCCGCAAGCACTGTTTCAAAAGACAGTATAAGTATAAGACAAATGAGAAAAGCCGTTATCTTTTTAAACATTTATTTTCCCTCCTCATTTATAAACACGATAAGTGTACGAACCACACCGTAGTTTGTCGAAGCGTAAAAGCGTGAAGGCTTGTATCTTGAATCCTTATATGATACAAGGTCATTTATGCTTCCGACAGTCATCTCTTTTTCTTCCATATCATAGAGGAAAATATTTCTTATGCCCTTATTCATAATTATTCGCTCATTTTCTTTTGTCGAGACGTTCAAAACGGTTCTTATGCCGTACTCATCTTTATCATATACAAAACCGCTTATAAAGCCGTGCTGACGCCAGTCTTCGTTGCCAACCTTCGGATAGTAATTAATATTATCTTTTCCGTTATAACGCGTTGTGTAGCTTATAACGTTACCGTCCGAATCTGCCTTTATCTGCATAATGTCATGCACCTTCGGCTCAACGAACTGTTCGCCTTCATTTCTGCCGAACTCATCTTTTTTAATATAGTAGGTTTTTTTCTTGGCGTTTTCATAGCCTTCAAGCACATAACAGCTTTCTTCTTCGGTATCTACGCCATTTACAATTCTTGTTACCACAAACAGCGGCATACCTGTATCTCTGAACGTGTCATCGGAATCCAGATCAGTGTTGTATAAAATAAATGCCTTTGCAAGTCCGCCTTTTGTAACGTC
>CACZTG010000262.1 GCA_902783995.1 uncultured Ruminococcus sp.
CAGGGGTATAATTTATCCGGGCTCCGAAATTTACGGCGGGCTTGCGAATACTTGGGATTACGGACCTCTCGGCGTAGAGCTTAAAAATAATGTAAAAAAAGCCTGGTGGAAAAAATTTGTTCAGGAGAGCAAATATAATGTCGGGCTTGATTCGGCAATACTTATGAATCCTCAGACCTGGGTGGCGTCGGGACATATCGGCGGCTTCAGCGACCCGCTTACCGATTGCAAAGAGTGTAAAACAAGGCATAGAGCGGACAAGCTTATTGAAGATTATGTCGCGAAAGAAGGCATAAATTTCAACCCTGCCGTGCTTGACGATAAGGGAATGATGGATTACATAAACGAGCATAAAATAGTTTGTCCCGTATGCGGCAAGCTTAATTATACGGATATACGCAAGTTTAATCTTATGTTTAAAACCTTCCAGGGAGTTACGGAGGATTCAAAAGCCGAAATATATCTCCGTCCGGAAACGGCGCAGGGTATTTTTGTAAACTTTAAGAATATTCAGAGAAGCTCAAGGAAAAAAGTGCCTTTCGGTGTAGGACAGATAGGCAAATCCTTCAGGAACGAAATAACACCGGGTAACTTTACGTTCAGAACAAGAGAGTTTGAGCAGATGGAGCTTGAGTTTTTCTGTAAACCGGGCACAGACCTTGAATGGTTCGCTTATTGGAAGGATACGTGCGCGCAGTGGCTTTACAGCCTTGGCATCAGTAAAGAAAATCTTCGCCTTCGTGACCACGACCCGGAAGAGCTCAGTCATTATTCAAACGCTACAACCGACTTTGAGTTTATGTTTCCGTTTGGCTGGGGCGAGCTTTGGGGTATTGCCGACAGAACAGATTTTGACCTTACTCAGCATCAGAAGGTTTCCGGCGAAAGTATGGAATATACCGACCCGTTTACAAATGAAAAATATATTCCTTATGTAATAGAGCCGTCGCTTGGCGCAGACCGCGTAACGCTTGCCTTTCTTATCGAAGCGTATGACGAGGAAGCGGTCGGTGACAACGATACAAGAGTTGTGCTTCATCTTCATCCGGCGCTTGCGCCGTATAAAGCCGCTGTGCTTCCGCTTTCAAAAAAGCTTGGCGAAGGCGCGGAAAAAGTATATGAGCAGCTTGCAAAGGACTTTATGTGTGAATATGACGACGCGGGCAGCATAGGAAAGAGATACCGCAGACAGGATGAAATCGGCACGCCTCTTTGTGTAACTTATGATTTTGACAGTGAAAATGACGGCTGCGTAACGGTACGTGACCGTGATACAATGGAACAGGAGAGAGTAAAAATTTCGGAACTTAACGGGTACATAAAGGACATTATACGTTTTTAATATAAGGCAATATCAATTTATTTTTGAAGAGGGGGAATAACGGGTAATGAGTTTTAATTATATCGACAGCTATATTGACCATGATGAGTATAAAGAAATTTACAGAAACGGTTTCAGAAAATTCAATGTTACTGTTTTTGCATGTTTTAAGTATATTTTTGACAGGCTTATAGCGGCTTTTGGAACAATTGTCTTATCTCCGATTATGTTAATTATTGCGTTTATAATAAAAATTGACAGTAAAGGTCCGATTTTATTCAGACAAAACAGAACAGGCAAGGGCGGCAAAAAGATTGTAATATATAAATTCAGGACAATGGTTGTGGATAATGATGTTTATGATTATTCAAAAGAAGACGAATGTACAAAAATAGGAAAATTTTTAAGAAAGACAAGCTTAGATGAACTGCCGCAGATTATTTCGATTTTGAAAGGCGATATGAGTTTTATAGGACCGAGACCATGGATACATGATTATTATATTAATATGAATGAATTTCAAAGATATAGGTACAGCGTCAGACCGGGGCTGACGGGCCTGGCTCAGATAAATGGGCGAAACAATATTACTATATTTGAAAAAATCAGATACGATTTGGAGTATATTGAAAATTATTCTTTGAGGCAAGATATAAAAATTTTCTTTATAACAATTAAAAAAGTGCTGAAAGCGGAAGGCGTTAACGCCGGAAAGGACGGTATTCATAAAGAGTTAAGCGATTTAAAAGCCGCAAACGGCTCTTATGTATATGGCGCAGCCGAAGATATCGGAGCAGCAGATAACGGCAGCATCAACAATGAGGCGGATACGGTGAATGAAATCGTAGAAGAACAGATATATGTTTAAGGAGAAGACTGTTATGAATCAAGACCTTGTGTCTGTTATTATGCCGTCATTTAATACGGTCAAATATATTGAAAAATCAATAGAAAGCGTAC
>CACZTG010000263.1 GCA_902783995.1 uncultured Ruminococcus sp.
GTGTTGTAGCATACGGCGCTATTGTAGCTTTGCAGGAAGCCGGAAGCAAGCTCAGCCGCGACATTATTCACAACTCGTATGAAAACTACTCACAGCTTGTATATATGTGTATTGAGCTTATCCGTCAGTTTTTTGACAGTGATAGAAAATATCGTATAACGGGCAGCGACGGAGAATTTGAATACATAAGCTATTCCAATAAAAATTTAAACGGAAAGCTCAACGCCGCAGTCTTTGACGTGAGCGTACAGGCGGAAAAAACTAATCCGTTCAGCAGGGTAAGTCAAAATCAGACAGCGCTTGATTTTTATAAAAACGGATTGTTTAAACCGGAAAACGCCGAACAGGCAATAATGGCTCTCGAAATGATGAGTTTTGAAGGAAAAGAAAGACTGCTGTCAAACATCAGGAAAAATAAAGAGGAATATGATAAAAAAATGCAAGAGGCTGTGCCTTTTGCGGCGGAACTGTAAATATCAAAGCAAAAAACCGGAAACATTTTTGTTCCCGGTTTTTTGCTGTTTATTTTTTAATAAAAATGAGCAGGTCTGTAAGCCGGGTTCTGTCATTTAAGACGGTCATCTGTCTTGTCTTTGCGTTACCGCAAAGCTCCCTGCCACTTACGTCAATGAGCCGAGCAGACTCCGCGCTTTTAAAAAACGCATACTACGCATCGTGTTGCTTCGGATAGGGTTTACAGGAACGCTATGTTACCAAAGCGCCCGGTGAGCTCTTACCTCGCCTTTCCACCCTTACCGCAAAAATCGCGGCGGTATATCTCTGTTGCACTCTCCCGGAGGTCACCCTCGGCGGACGTTATCCGTTATCCTGCTCTGTGAAGCCCGGACTTTCCTCACTCCGGCGAAAAACGCCTTTTGCGCGACCGTCCGACCTGCTCATTCATATTTTATCATAAATATTTTAAAAAATCAAGCTATTCCACAGCATTATTCAGCATATCGGCATATACACCGCCTTTTTCCGTAAGCTCCTCGTGATTTCCCTGTTCGATAATGCCTTCTTTGTCAATCACAATTATATTATCGGCATTTCTCACAGTTGAAAGACGGTGAGCAACAACAAGTACCGTTCTGCCCTTTGAAAGCTCTGAAAGAGACTTTTGAATTTGCGTTTCGGTTATGTTGTCAAGAGCGCTTGTCGCTTCGTCAAGAATAAGGACAGGCGGGTTTTTAAGAAAAACTCTCGCTATCGCAATACGCTGTTTTTGCCCGCCCGAAAGTTTTATTCCCCTTTCCCCTATATATGTATCATATTTATGGGGTAAAGTTTCAATAAAATTATCAATTTTTGCAAGCTTTGCGGCATTAATAACTTCTTCACGGCTTGCTCCGGGCTTGCCGTAAGCAATGTTTTCGTAAATATTCCCTGTAAACAGAAAGACGTCCTGCTGCACAATGCCTATGTTTTTTCTGAGTGATTCAAGCGTTATTTCTTTTATATCAACTCCGTCAAGTGTAATCCTTCCGCTGTCCGTTCCGTAAAATCTCGGTATAAGGTGACATACCGTTGTTTTGCCTCCCCCGCTGCCGCCGACGAGCGCAACTGTTTTGCCGTGAGGTACATTAAAACTGATATTTTTAAGCACCTGCTGTCCTTTGTCATATGAAAAATCGACATTTTCAAAACAAATATCACCTTTTATGTTTTCCAAATTACGCGCGCCCGGATAATCCGTTTCGGGCTTAACCTCCATAATTTCACGAAAACGCTTATACCCCGATATACCGTCCTGAAACTGCTCAACAAAGCCAATAAGCCGCCTTATAGGATTCATAAACATATGAACATAAAGAAGATACGCGACAAGGCTTCCGATATCTATTTTGCCGTAACTTAAAAATATTCCGCCTGCAATAATAACAATAACATTCATAAAATCAAGTATAAAATTATTTCCGCTGTGAAATTCAGCCAAAGCTTTATACGAGCGTTTTCTTGCGGCGACAAAATTTTTGTCGTTTTCTATAAATTTTTGCATTTCAACATCATCGGAAACAAAAGATTTGGAAACTCTTATGCCTGAAATGCTGTTTTCAAGATTTGCGTTTACGTGAGATATTTCTTCACGGCTTTTCTTGAACGCTGCAGACATTTTGAGACGTTTTTTCAATGTAAAAAGTATTAAAAACGGCAACACAACAAAAATAATAAGCGTTAAATATATGTTTATGCCCGCCATCATTATAAAAGCGCCTACAAGAAGAACAAGAGATAAAAACAAATCCTCCGGTCCGTGGTGCGCAAGCTCCGCTATTTCCATAAGGTCGTTTACAATTCTTGACATAAGCGCGCCCGTTTTATTATCATCAAAAAATGAAAACGGAAGCTTTTGCATATGAGCAAAAATCTCACGCCGCATATTCGATTGTATTCCAACGCCGACAAGATGCCCGTAATACTGCACAAAATAATTCAGCCCCATTTTTATTATGTAAAGAAAAAGCAATAAAAAGCCTATTTTTACAAGCTTATCAATCATACCTTTTGGAATATAATCGTTTATCATAACGCGGGTTATCATAGGGTAAAACAAATCGCACAGCGAGGTTAAAAACGCGCATATCATATCCGCGAAAAAAAGCCATTTGAAAGGTTTATAATACCTCAAAAAATCCTTTATCATTAAAAAACCTTCTATTCTTCTCCGTTTAATTTAAGCTTTTCTGCCTGGTCGGCGGTAATAAGAGCTTCAATGATTTCCGTAAGGTCGCCGTTCAGTATCTGTTCGAGCTTGTAAAGCGTAAGCCCTATTCTATGGTCCGTCATTCTTCCCTGCGGATAATTGTATGTTCTTATTCTCTCGCTTCTGTCACCCGTTCCGACCTGACTGCGCCTTTCCGCAGCAAGCTCACTTTCCTGCTCCTCAAGCATTTTTTCATAAATTCTTGAACGCAAAATTTTCATTGCGGCATCTTTGTTCTGATGCTGTGAGCGCTCCGATTGGCATGCAACAACAATGCCGGTAGGAATATGCGTAATCCGGACAGCGGATTCGGTTTTGTTTATATGCTGACCGCCCGCGCCGCTTGCACGGTAAACATCTATACGAAGGTCTGCTTCGTTTATCTCAACATCAACATCTTCAACCTCCGGAAGCACCGCGACCGTAACGGTTGACGTGTGTATTCTGCCCTGTGATTCCGTTTCGGGCACTCTCTGAACACGGTGAACACCACTTTCGTATTTTA
>CACZTG010000264.1 GCA_902783995.1 uncultured Ruminococcus sp.
AGTCCTGTTACCTGCACCAAAAAAGGATTGACAAATTGTCAATCCTTTTTGCATTGGCGGTGAATTTATGATATATACTATTGATGATTTAAGGGCTATCGTAGGCAGTGTTGCTAAGCAATACGGCGTAAAAAAAGTCGCATTGTTCGGCTCCTATTCCACAGGAGAACAAACTCCTGACAGTGATGTTGACTTGCTTATCGACAAAGGCGACTTAAAAGGTCTTTTTATGTTTAACAGCTTTGTAAATTCACTTTCCGAGCGGCTTGGAAAAAATGTTGATGTTATTACCTATCCTTCTCTTGAACGCTCCCTAATTAAAAATTCTGTTAAAAATGAGGTGATATTGTATGAACAGCAGAGATGAAATCATACTCAAAAAGATTATACAGTATTCCAGTGAAATTTCTGCTACTATTGAGCGATTTAACCTTACCCCCGAATCATTTGCAGATGATTTCGTTGCAAAAAATGCTATTTCAATGTGCATTCTCCAAATCGGAGAATTGGTCGGCAACCTGTCAGAAGATTTCAAATCCGAAAATAACGCTATGCCTTGGCGTGATATTAAGGCAATGCGTAATATTGCCGCACATAACTACGGCGAAATTGATACCCAAATCCTTTGGGAAACCGCCACATCTGACATTCCCGAGTTAAAAGAATATTGCAAGAAATTTATATAGTTCAAAAGCAATGAGAAATTTTAACCTCATTGCTTTTCTTTTAAGCAATACTCTCATAATCTCCTCTGTGTTTAAGGACTGTCTTACCATTGTCATACACTTCGCCGTATGTACCAAACGGGGCTTTCATAGATATTACAAGCTGAATTTTATTGCTATTTTCTAATACGACAATTTCATTTATCAGAAGCCGTAAATTTGTATCGCTGATTGCACCTTCCTCTATGATTTTATCAAGCAGTTCAATGCTGCACTTGATTTCGCTTTTCCGCCTTTTTATTGTCTCGTCAATATTCTGTATTTCAGAAATTTTATGTTTTAAGCCATCAATTTCATCTCTGCGTTTTTGAAGCATTTTATCATATATCGGGCGATTATCTTTATCGTTTATCCTCTCCATAAGGATTTTTTCGATTTCAAGTTCAAGGTTTGAAATTGCGGATTCCATATTTTTTATTTTCTTTGTGATATCGTTTTTGTTGTTTATCCACTTTTTAACATCTCCCTCAATCGATTTCCAATTCTCCTCAGCTTCGGATTTGAGTCTTAAAAGCTCTTTATATATGTGCTTGTCCAAATCTTCCTCTTTAATTCTGTGAGGAGTGCAATATCCCTTATATCTGTGATAACCGTTACACACATATTCTATCCTCTCAGGCTTGTTTTTCCATCTTCTTATTTTTGCCACAAATGTACAGTCGCAGTCTCCGCATCTTAAAAGTCCCGTATATCTATGATATGGCTTATTTTTTGCTGCTCGTACATTTGTGATTTTCTTTGCTTTCAAAAGCTCTTGTACCTTGTCCCATGTTCCTTTTTGTATTATGGCGGGTGCAAATCCCTCATGCCTGAACTGCTCTTCTTTCGGGACTTTTTTGCGTATTTTATTTGCCTTGTTTGTTTCTTCAATATGACATATAAGAGTACCTGTATAGAATTCGTTAGTCAGTACCCGCTTGACAGCCGTTGGATCCCATAGATAGAGAAATGTAATGGCAGGCTTGTTAAATCCTTGATTTTTGTTGTTATACAGCTTTTGGTAATATGACGGCGATTTCATTCCAAGAGCATTAAGTTTTTCGGCTATATTTTTCATTCCCAAGCCTTCAAGATACCATTTATATATTTGGCGTATTATATTGGCAGGCTCTTCTTTGATAACAATTTGATTTGTGTTTTTATCCTTGTAGTAACCCATAGGCGGCATATTGCACACGCCTTTGTCCTTTTGTTTCTGGCGGTATCCCGCTCTTACCTTTTTGCTTACATCACGAGCATACATATGATTTACAAACTGATCTAAGTCCATACGAAATTCATCGTCTTCATTAAAGCTGTCTGTGTTTTCCGTTACACAAATTACCCTTACATTTTGCGAGCGAAGAAAGTCTATGAATAC
>CACZTG010000265.1 GCA_902783995.1 uncultured Ruminococcus sp.
AGCTATGGTGGCAATAAATCCTGCTACACCTATAAGTGCGATAGAGGAAGTCACAGATGATATAGATGCAGTTCTTGTAATGACAGTTAATCCCGGTTTTGCAGGACAAAAATTGGTTCCGCAGACACTTAAAAAAATCCGAAGAATAAGGGACTTTCTTGACAGTAGCGGCCATTCTGATGTTGAAATAGAGGTTGACGGCAATGTCAGCTTTGAAAATGCCAAACTTATGAAAGAAGCAGGAGCGAATATTTTTGTTGCCGGGACAAGCAGTGTTTTCAAGACGGACTTTACTCTTGAAGAGGGCATATCTAAGCTGAGAAGCGCAATTAAATAGGGCTATTTAGACCGATTTTTGTTTGTAAGAGGTGAAAAGACTTTGCCTGAAAGAGTTGTTGCAGATATGCACACACATTCCGAAAACTCGCGTGATTCGGAATGTTCGGTGGAGGATATGTGTTTGTCCCAAATATGTAAGGGAACAAAAATTATGGCAGTAACCGACCATTGCAATATATTCAGATACAAAGAAAGAGATATATTTAAACCGATTCTGACTTCTTATAACACCGTAAAGGAATTAAATCAAAAGTATAAAGACAGATGTCTGTTGCTGTCAGGCGTTGAGATTGGCGAAGGCTTCCGGCATCCTGATATTTGCAGAGAAATTGTTGATTTTTTGCCGTATGATGTTATCTTAGGCTCAGTACATTGCGCAAGATACAAGAAATTTGCAAAACCATATAGCGTGATCGATTTTTCTTA
This sequence comes from uncultured Ruminococcus sp., assembly GCA_902783995.1. Next base: position 766 of record CACZTG010000265.1, read on the forward strand.
TTTTACGGAAGGAGATATTAGAGGGTATCTTAGTACATATTTTGACGATATGATTATAATGATAAATTCCGTTGATTTTGACATATTGGCACATCTTACTTGTCCTATAAGATATATTTGCGGGAAATACGGCAAACAAGTGGATATGACTTTGTTTGAAGAAAAAATCGAAACGATTTTATCCTTAATCATAAAAAATAAAATTGCTCTTGAAATAAATACTTCGTCATACGATTTGTTAAATGATTTTATGCCGTCAAAGCGCATTTTGAAACGGTTTTATGATATGGGCGGGTATCTCATTACTCTTGGTTCCGATGCGCATAAGAAAGAGGATGCATCAAAAAACTTTGATGATGCAATTAAAATAATTAAAAATATAGGTTTTAAGAGCATTTTCTGTTACAAAAACAGAAAACCGCATAAAATAGCGTTGGTATAAAGAAAAATACGTTTTCACTTTTACCGCTCAAATTTGTCTTTTGGGATTTACAGATTATTAACTCAAAATACTTTATTTCACACAACAAGCGCAGTTACCGATTTATGGGAGAATATTATTATGGAAAAGAGCAGTGCCGAACAAAATAATTATTATATTACGCCGATTTATGACGCACATATACACATTTATACGCCGTGTCCGGTTGAAAAAACGGTACGGTTTTTGGAAGATGTCAAGACACATTTTAATTATGAAAAAATAATGCTTAATGCCCTGCCGACATACAATATTGCGGATAATTTTGTTGCGTTTTACTGTAAGACAAGAATTCCCGGTATATATGTAAACGCAGGCTTATATCATCTTAAGGACTGTGATGATGAGGCTTACTTTTATAATCAGGTAAAGCTTTATCATGAAATGGGCTGTGACGGCATTAAAATGATAGAGGGCAAGCCGGACAGCCGAAAGGAGCTTGGCCTTGAGCTTGACTGCGAAGCATATTGCCGCGCATATAAATATATGGAGGATAACGGTATTCCGATGCTGATTCATGTAAATGATCCAAAACCTTTTTGGGATTTAAAATCCGCATCAGAAATAGCAATAAAAAACGGTTGGGTTTATGGGGACGCGTTTCCGTCATATGAGAAAATCCGTTCGGAGGCGGAAAGTATCGCGGTGAAATTCCCGGGGCTTAAAATAGTGTTTGCGCATTTTTTCTTTGTGTCGGACGATCTTGAATATGCAGACAGGCTTTTGTCCGAACATAAAAATATATACCTTGATATTACTCCCGGAACGGAGATGTTTTCGGAGTTTGACAAAAACCATGAAAAAGCAAGAGAGTTTTTTGCTAAATATTCGGACAGGATTTTATACGGGACAGATATGGAAAACAACCGTAAAGACGGCGAGCCGCTTGAAAAAACGTCATCATGGGCGGTTAATCTCGTAAGACCGTATCTTGAAAGAACAAAACCTTTCGAATACGATTGCCTTAAAATAACCTACAATCATCCTTTGGCGCTCGGCAAGGCGGAGCTTGATAATATTTACAGAAATAATTTTGTTCGTATATTCGGGGAAAAACCGCGCGCTTTGGATAAAGCCCGCATTGTTTCGGGCATTAAGGAATATATGTCGGTTGATGCGTCAAAGTACTGTATTAAACATGAGCCGACGGCAGTTGATTTTGAGAATATAACCAAAATAGCCGGAAATTTCAGAGATCGCTGAAAAAGTATTAATCGGGAAGTTTGTTATATTGTTGAATTAAATCCTGAATGAGGGAGCGTTAATGATGAAAGAATATTACCATAATTGGGACAATATTTCAGATAAGCCTTTGAGCGAACGCGATATGAATTTACTGGATAATGCGGTGAAAATTCTAAAAGATAATATAGGAGCAGGAACTGATATTCCTTGGACCCCGTATAGATGTATAATGCCGTGCAGATACGGATTTTGCGGCATTTGGAATTGGGACAGTGCTTTTCATGCAGCAGGTGTTTTGAAATGGGATAAAGAGCTTGCAAAGGAACAGATTTTGGGTTTTATTGAGTTTCAATGTGAAGACGGAATGTATCCTGATGTTATTTGGATAGGTGGGGAAGTTGAAAAAAAATCCTCAAAACCGCCTGTACTTCCCTGGGCAACACAAAAAATATCAGAAATTGATAACGATATTGCGTTCTTGAATAAGGTGTATCCGTCTTTTGTTGATAATGAAAGATTCTGGACTAAAAAGCGATACTATAACGGTCTTTTCCATTATGGCGCGAATAAAGAACTGACAGGCGACGAGGAATATGATCTTTACGCAAGATATGAAAGCGGCTGGGATAATTCTGTTCGCTGGGATAAACCGATTGACGGCTATTGGGCTGTTGATCTTAATTGTTATATGGTTATGTATTACAGGGCAATGAACTGTTTTTCAAAAAAATCAGGTCTTGAAAATGATGCTGTAATATGGAAAAACAAGGAAAAAGAGCTTGTTAAAAATATTGAAGAAAAAATGTATTCCGAAGAAATAAATTCCTATGTTGATGTAAACAGATTTACGGGCAAAAAATCGGATGTATTAACTCCCGCCTCATTTATGCCGCTTTATATAAAGACGGCAACAAAAAAGAGAGCTGAGGCAATGCATCGTTTGGCGCGCGATAAAAATAAATTCTTTCCCGGCATGCCAACGGTTGCATATGATAATCCGGAGTATTCAACCGATTATTGGCGCGGTCCGACATGGTTGAATGTTGCATATTTTGCGGCGAAAGGTCTGAAAAATTACGGATATAGTGAAACGGCAGACGAAATAAAGGAAACAATTTTGAATTGGATAGCAAAAGACGGTGGAAAAATGTACGAAAATTATGACCGGACAGGAAAGGGTATGGGTGCGCCTGAGTTCAGCTGGAGCGCCGCTTTTGTAATAAAATTTATACTTGATTTTTAAGGAGGAATATATGGATATTTTTATGCAAAATGCAGAAATGCTTATTTGTGCGGCAAGAAAAAAATTCAGAAACGGAAAAGCTTTGTCCGATTCGTCTTCAAAAATGCTTATAGGACATTTCACAGATATACACGGAGACATTAAGCGGTTTAAAAAGGCACTCTCTTTTTTTGAAAAATATAAGCCTGATTTTGTAATACATACGGGCGATATGGTCGTATGGAACAGTGAGGATAATGTTGACTGGTTTTTTGATGGGATAAATTCGCTTTCAATGCCCGCATATAACTGCATAGGTAATCACGAAACGTTTGATAACTCTCATCCTCTTACAAACGAAGAGTTATATAAAAAGTATATTAAAGAGCTTAAAAACATTTCAAACGACAGCAAAAGAGGCTATTATTATGCCGATTTTGAGGGTTTTAACTTGCGTCTTATCGTGCTTAACGATTATGATTTGTATCTTGATGATTGGCGTGAACGCGGCAGATACGCCATTTTACAGGAGCAATGTGATTGGCTTATTGCTGCGTTAAAGGACGCGGAAAAAAAGGAGCTTGGAGTAATCATTGCGTCGCATGAAAGTGACGAGCCGGTTTTGCCGGATTCAAACGATAAAGGCTTCTGCCAGAAATTTGAGCCGCATCCTTGGGGATATGGTAAGGAGCACGAGCATATAGCTGCCGATATTGTCGATGCGTTTATGTACGGGAAAACACTGAAAAAGAAATACGAGCTTGTAAATATAGATTGCAGCTTTACCAAAGAATCGGAGTTTATATGCTATTTAAACGGGCACAGACATGGGGATTATGCCGGCTATCTCCCGTCATATCCCAAACAACTGTCAATTTGTATGACTTGTTCGGGCTGCTTCCCTGAAGGCTATCACAATATAGGTGAGGAAATTTCGGATTTGCCGCGAATTCCGGGTACCGTAACGGAGGATGCAATAAACTTTTACGCTATAGACCGTGAAAAGAGGGAAATATCGGTCGTAAGGCTCGGCGCTTGCGTAAATGACGAATTTAAACAGCGTATGGCGGCAATATATAAATATTAGAAAAGGTACAAAATGAATATAGAAATAACAAAATTAAAAAGCTTTATCCCGGAAGAAATAAATCCAACACCGGATTATTACTGCACATGGCAGACACAATTATATGCAACAAGTGACGGAAAGCCCGAAAAACAAAGAAAAGTAATGTGCGAAAATTCACTTTTTTCCGAGGAAAAGCCCTATGGCTGGGCATATTTTTATAAGGAGTTCAGAAAAGACCTGTTTATCGTAATGGATGACAGCTGGGATGTGCCGTTAGACGGCGATAACAGATTTTACGGCAGTCTTTTGTTAAGCAGAGATAAGTTTCCGTCTTTTTATGATGAAGATGATGCGGAAAAAGCGCTGAAAATGCTATCTGACAAAATAAAAAAGCTTGGCTGGAAAGGGCTTGGAGTATGGGTGTGCGCACAGGAACCGGAAATAATACCGGACGGTCAGTCGGCGGAGGAATACTGGACATCAAGGCTTAAAGTGTGTGATAAAGCAGGCATAAGACTTTTAAAAGTAGATTGGGGCAAAAAAGCGGGAGACGCAGCCTTCAGAAGGATGTTGGTCGAGTTGGCAAAAAAATATGCCCCAAGACTTTTTATAGAAAATGCAATAATCCCCGAATCAATAAAGTTTTCGGATATTTACAGAACTTATGACGTGCCTGAAATAATGTCAATCCCCATGACAATGGAAAAAATAGCCGATTGCTTGAAAGGAAGCGGAATAAATGATGACGCACTTGGGCTTATAAACTGTGAAGATGAGGTTTATATTGCTGCGGCAGGCGGATTTTCTATGGGTGTTATGCGGCATCCGTATTGCGGTAAACTGCCCAACGGCAGGGCTGATATGTCATTTCCCGAATGTCACAGAAATATCAAATCAAAAACGGTCGAAATAAAGCGCGCCGTAAATTGGCATAAAGTCGCGCCTGCTTTCGGTGGAGGCAAAACGGTTTATTCGGATATAAAGCTTGATGATTTTTGGAAATTCAAAAATAAAGAGGCGGAAATTGAAGCTTGGTGGTTTGATCACGATGCAATTAAAAATAATATGAGCGGTGATGTGCTTACAAAAACGGCAGTTTCGGCTATTGCAAGAAATATTGAATTACCGGGAGTTTATCAGGATAAAAACGGGGATATACCGTATGTTGTTGTGTCAAAGAACCCAAGCGGTGCGGTTTCTGTTGCGGCATTAGGCAGAACAAAGGGCAGAAGATACTTTATTCCGAAATGCGATATTGAAATATGCGGAGAAGATGCGGATACCTTTGGAATATTTGGAAGGTATAACAGCTTGAAAATAAATTCGGAGCTTGATGCGGAAAAATGCAGAGTGCTTGCGCAGGATTTAGCAGATAATGCAGTTTTCGATATAACAAAATCCGTAAAAAGAATGAAAGGTTGCATTATAATAGACGGTGAAATAATTGAGCGTACAGGCACATTGGCGCAGCCGGATGATGACACGTCAGAAGCGGGTTTGTTATTAAAAATAATGAGATAAGGCGGAGTGTTGAGTTGATGACAAGTGAAAGAATAAAGAAATATATTGAGGAAAA
>CACZTG010000266.1 GCA_902783995.1 uncultured Ruminococcus sp.
GCGCATTACAACCATCTGCAAAAAATGTCCTACATGAAGGCTGTCTGCCGTCGGGTCAAAGCCTATGTAAAAAGTAACCTTCTCTTTACCGAGAAGCTCACGTATTTCCTCCTCGTGCGTAGTCTGAGCAATAAGCCCTCTTTCTTTTAATGTGTCAAAAACGTTTTCCATTGTGTTCGCTCCTTTTTTATGCTTCGGATTTATGTATTCTGCCGCACAGCGGCAAAAAAATTAATTGTTTTTTACGATTGAAATACAATAGTTTTCATCGGAAAAAATTTCATTACAAACTTTTTCGATATCCTCTCTTGTAACATTCATATACGCGTCAAACATAGCGTACATATCCTGTCCCGAGGTTACGCTTTTTGAAAGGCTTTGCATATACCTTTCCGAATCCTCAAAAACAAGCATTGATGCGCCATACAGTGCATTCTTTGCGGCTTCAAGCTCTTCACCCGTAAATTCTGCTTTTTTTGCTGTTTCAAGTATGCGTTTGCCTGCTTCTTCCGGATTTTCCGATTCTCCCGAAATTTCGACAAAAGCATATTCCGGTTCTTCCGCTGTGTAATCGCAGTCTATATATCCGTTTGTAATTTTTTCGTCATAAAGCTCATTCGCGCACTGCGAGCTTGCGCCAAAAAGCATTTGAAGCGCAACATTAACCGCTGCCCTTCTCGGCGCGCTTTTCCCCGCAGGATTACTGTCTTTAAAACCGATAGAAAAAATCGGCATGGAAACAGGAAGCTTTTGTAAAACCTTATGCGTAACCGCTCCTTTGGGTTCTTCGGGATAGCTTCTCGGAATTTCTTTTTCTTTTTCAAGCGGCTTTAAAGCCTCATCAATAACAGCCGCAATTTTTTTCGGCTCAAAATCGCCCACAACACATATATACATATTCGAAGGATGATAAAACGTATTATAACATTTATAAAGTGTTTTATCTGTTATTTTTGATATAGAATCTACAGTTCCCGCAATATCAAGCCTTACAGGATGCTCTGAGTAAAGCCCCTGCAGCATATTAAAATAACATCTCCAATTCGGGTCGTCATCATACATACCTATTTCCTGCCCGATTATCCCCTGTTCCTTTGCGACATTTTCTTTTGTAAAATAAGGCGCCTGAACAAAGTTTATAAGAGTTTTTAAATTTTCTTCATAGTTATCGGTTGCCCAGAAATAATAATTTGTCATATTAAACGAAGTATAAGCGTTAGCGCTTGCTCCGAGTCTGCCAAACATTTCAAAAACGTTTCCGCCGTCCTCCTGTTCAAAGACCTTATGCTCAAGAAAATGCGCAACACCGTCAGGCACTGTTATCATTTCGTTTTCTCCTATCGGCACAAAAGTATTGTCAATAGAGCCGAAATGAGTTGAAAATGACGCGCTGAATTTCGCAAAGCCGGGTTTTGAAACCATATATACCTTTACGCCGGTGGGATGTTCATAGGAATAAAGCGTTTCATCAAGCTTATCAAACTTTATTGTGTTCATACTGTGGCTCCCTCCTTATCGTTTGCGGTAAGGAAGTAAACCGTATCAAGCTTTACGCCCTTTGCAAAATCCACAACCTGTTTTTTCGTAACCCTTTTAATATCATTGACAATCTGCTCCGGCAATCTGTTTTCGCCCTCAACAATCCAACCCGTAAGCAGGCTGACCGTTGTTTCCGGCGAATCCTCCAGAGAGCTGTATATGTTTACAAGATGTGAAATGGCGTTATCCATTTCATTATCGGTAATATTATTGTTTTTAATATCGTCAAGCTGCTTTAAAATTTCACCTTTAACCTGCGAAAATTTATCAGGCTCTATTCCGCTCCTTGCCGTCATTATACCTTTTGAAAAATACAGCACAGAATTTGCGTAATACGCAAGCGAAAGCTTTTCTCTGACATTGTTAAACAGCTTTGAAACCGCGCTGCCGCCAAACACCGCGTTAAACACCATAGCGGTGCAGCGGTCTGCATTTGAACATTTTGGCAGAGTAAAACCCATAACAAGCTTGCCTTGCGTAACCTCCATTTTCTCCGTTACTTCTTTTATGCTAGCATTTCCCTTAAACGCTTCTGTTTTCGGAACGTCATCTTTTGATTTGACGTCAGAAAACATTTCTTTGGCAAGCGCAAAATTTGCTTCGCCGCTCAGAAAAATATCAATCTTAGAGTTATCAAGCAAATCAATATAATGCTTGTAAAGCGACTGCGGAGTAATTTTATCGATTTCTTCAATACTTCCGTTTACATCAGCCGCGTAGTTATCGCCTTCACACATTATTTCTGTGCATCGTTTATCGGCATAACTTGTTTTATCGTTAATATAAGCCTCTATTTGTTTTTTTAAATTTTCTTTTTCAAGCTCCACGGTTTTTTCGTCAAATGCCCCGTCTGTTACATACGGCGAAAGCAAAACTTTTTTAACAAACCCAAGAACATCTCCAGAAATTTCCTTCGGTAAAAATCTGTCGGAAACCGCTTTTATATTAATGACAAGCATATGCGTATCGGCATATTTTCTCGCCCCTGCAATAAGAAAAGCGCCGTAAAGCGTTTCAAGCCTTCGAGCCATTTTCGCGCGGGACGGATATTCCTCCGTGGCGCTCTGCAAAACCTTCGCAAGAAGCGCATTATTTGAAGCTTCTTTATTGTTAAGCGGTCTGTAAATATATATTCCCGCCGACCACGTTTTAAACTTGTCCGATTTATTATAATACAAATCGACACCGTTTTTAAGTTTAACCTTTTCCATTATTCTTCATTTCCTTCTGTAATATTATCTTTTTGTTCGTTATCCGTTACATCTTTATTATTGTCAAGCATATACTTTTTTATTACAGGATA
>CACZTG010000267.1 GCA_902783995.1 uncultured Ruminococcus sp.
TCTTGAAACCAGGATTTTATCCGCTTTTGTAACATTTTCAATCTCCACCTTTTCTATATTTCCGCTATCATCAAGTGTAATTCTGACTTTTTTACCGCCGAGCTGATTTGAAATTTTATTTTCCGACAGCTTTTTTGTCTGCTCGATTATAAGCCTGCTCATATTTTCGTCTTCCGTCCCATATTCAATAATTTCGTTTCCCTCGGGATAAGGAACTTGCAATTCCGGAATACGGGCGAAAGCTGATACGGCAATAAGCGCAATAACTATACCTGCCGCCGTTTTAAATGTTGATTTAAGCGTACTTTCGGGTACTGCCGCAAAAACTGCCGAGCTCAACACCAGACATACGCATAGTGTGTAAATATATTCGCTTATAAACTTCATACCGCAAGACTCCCCATCGCCGTAATAAACAAAACACTTACTGTCACATTAATTATCAGAATAAGACTTACAATATCCGCAAAATTATCAATTGCTCCCGATACACGGCTGTCACATACAGGAGAGGTTATAATACCCGTCAGCCTGAACGCCGCAAGCATGCCCCCTATTTTCATAAGCGGCGGCACTATCATATAAATAAGCGCAACAATTCCTGCCGCTCCGCAGGCTGCCTTAATCGCCCTGCTGCACAGAATTATGCTTTCAAGCGAATCCGAAATTATTCCGCCAACAACGGGAATAAAATTTCCGACTGCAAATTTTACGGTCTTTCCCGCCACCCCGTCAAGTGCCCTGCCTGTTATTCCGCGCACCTTTAACAGCGAAACAAACACTGTCATTACAATACCGATACTCCACATTATTATTTTTTTAAAAAACTTTTCAAGCCCTTTTAAGGATATGTCCTCCGATAAATTATTTGCCGCGGCGAGCGCCGACATCATACAGGTAAGTGGCATAAGGACTTTTCCCGCAATATCCGTAAAAGCGCAGATTCCGAGCACTACGGCTATGCTTCCTGTCGAAAATGCCGCTTGTCCGCCCGGGACGGAAAGAGCATACATGACAGGTACCGCGCCCTTGACAAAAAAATTAAGCTGCTCTGTCATCTCTCTGCCAATCTGTTCCGCTTGTCTGAACATAAAAAGCGCTATCGCGAAAATAACGGCATAAGCGGCGTAAAAGGAAACGCTTTTTAAGGCGCCGTCGGGAATAAAACGCATAATTATTCCAAAAATCAGCACAGCAAGCATTATCCTTGACGTGCCGGAAAGCGCCTCTTTAAAACCGCTTAGGAAAAATGTTAAAATTTTACTGAGTATTTTGCCGCTTTCATCATCTCTTCTGCCGTTTATTTCCTCTTTAACCCGTGATGAAAAAGAAAATTTTTCATCAAACTCCCTTGCGCCATCCGTAAGACCGTCAAGCTCGTTTACCCCCGCCGCTTCCATTTGCCCTTCAATAATGTCATCTGTTACATCGTTTTCCGCAAAGCATTTAAGCATAAAACAGCTTGTTATACAAATTAATATTAAAAAAAACTTTTTCATTATTTTTCCTTTTTCCCTCATTAATTGACTGTCTGTCCGATAAGCTTCAAAAGCGCACTTATGGCGGGAAGCGCCGTAACAACAATTGATATTCTTCCCGCAAGTTCAAGCTTCGCGGCTATTCCGCCCTGTCCCATATCTCGGCAAACGGCGGCGCATATTGATGTCATGCAGGCAACCGCGGCGCTTTTAAAAACAATACCCACATAGGACGAGTTTATACCCGCCTGTTCGGCGGAAACCCAAAGACTCTCCGTAAGCTTTGAAAGATCGGGGAACGCCGCAAGCAAAATCAAGGCGCCGCCTATAAGCGCCAATGGCGCTGTGAACTCCTTTTTCAAATTTCCAACCGTAAAGGCAAGAGCCGAAGCTATTATTCCTGCGCTTAAAATTTTTATAATATCCATTTTTATTTCTCCGCTTAAAGGTCAAAAAGCATTTTAACCGTATCAAACAGGTTTTTTATCTGCGATATTACCATCGTCATAACCACAATCAGCCCCATAATGGAAATAAGCATAGCCTGGTCTTCCCTGCCGGCTCTGACAAGAAGCTGATATATAACCGCAACCGTAATGCCGACCGCGGCTATCTGAAATATTAAATCGACTTCCATTTTAAGTTTCCTCCAAGCTTTAAAAAAGTATAATCGCGGCAAGCGCTCCTATATAAGCCCCCATTCTTTTATAAAGAGCGCCGTCAAGCTTTTGCCTTTTTTCGGCGTCTTCAAGGTTTTTTTCAAGCTCCGAAAGACAAAGCTCTATATGCTTTTGCTGTTGTTTCCTGCCGTCCGCGCCGAGAACGGCCGAAAGCCGCATAACTTCTTTTTTGTCCTCCTCCGAAAGAGCCGTTAATGAAAGACCGTTTTCCCAAACTTCTCTTACTGTTCCGCTGCCGTCAAGAACAGCCTTAAACATCTGACCTACGCGGCCTTCTCCCGAAAGCCTTTCATATATTCTCGGTAAAGGCAGCGATAAGCCTTCAATATAATTTTCTGTTTTTATAAGCGCCGAAATAAGGTCACTCAAATCCTCACATCTCATTTTAAGCCTGTCCCCCGCGGCATTTCCGGCAAAAAAACAGCTTGCCGTAAGCACGGCGGCAGAAACAATTTTAAGTGTCAAGCCTTATCATCTCCCGTATTTGTTTGTTTTCGAGCCTTACAATATTGTTAAAGCCGTCCGGACCAATCAGCTCACCGAGGCGCCTTCTTGCTTCCTCAATTTTCGCGGCATGCATTGAAGCGATAATTTTAACTCCGCAGTTTATCAGCTTCTTAATTGCCGTTTCGTCCTCGCTTTTTCCTATTTCGTCCGTTACTACAACGTCAACGCCCATTCCTCTGAGTATTATATCCATAGCCTGTGCCTTAGGGCAACCGTCAATTACGCAGGTTCTTACCCCTATATCATTCATTGCTACACCGTTATATACAGCGGCAATTTCGCCCCTTTCATCGGCAATACCGATTTTACAGTCAAATTTGTTACTGCTGCCGAGCGTCCGGCAAATATCTCTTAAAAGGGTAGTTTTGCCGCCTCCGGGCGGTGAAATAATAAGGCAGTTTTCAGGTCCCTCCGAAAAAATATCCGTAAAAAGAAGCTCGGAGCTTCCGAAAATTTCATGAGCGATTCTTATATTGAGATATGAAATATCTTTAAAATTCCCTATTTTTCCGCCGTCAAGCGAAACACTGCCGCAAATACCGACTCTGTGACCGCCTTCGGCTGTTATGTAGCCGTTTTTGATGTTTTCCTCAGCGGCATATACCGAGCCTTCAAGCAACATTCTGAATATTTCGCCGATTTCATCAAGACTTGTTCTTATACCCTCCGCCGCGTCCAAGGTCAATTCTCCGCCGTTTTTTACAAAAAAGCATTTTCCTTCAATAAAAAGTATAAGCGGCTTTTCGGCGCCTACTCTTATTTCCTCCGCCAACATAAGCTTTATAAGCGGAACACGTCCGAGGCATGAATATATCCTTGACGGAAAATATTTAATAAGCCCGATTATTCCCCTGGTTTCTTTCGCACATACCATTTTATCATTTCCTTTTTTTAAGCTTATTAAATTTTATTAGGACAAGATTAAAAATATGACTTAAACAAAATATTTTGTATTATTTTTCTAAAAACGGTTAAAATATAAAAAAATGAAAGTGAGGTAATAATATGTTTAAACATGAAAAACAGCTTTTTCATCCTGTTGGCGTAGAAAAACCAAATCCTTTTTATGCCGCGCTGATGCACGAACAGCTCGGCGGCGCGAACGGTGAGCTTAAAGCCGCATTACAGTATCTGTCGCAAAGCTTCAGAATTAAAGACCCTGAAATAAAGGATTTGTTCCTTGATATTGCCGCCGAGGAGCTTGGACATATGGAAATGGTGGCGCAGACAATCAATCTTTTAAACGGTCATGATGTTGACGCCGAAAAGGTGCCTGCCGGCGAAATACAAACTCATGTGCTTTTTGGGCTTAATCCGGGGCTTGTAAATGCTTCGGGCTATTCGTGGACGGGTGATTACGTAAGCGTAACCGGCGACCTTGCGGCGGATATTCTTTCAAATATTGCCTCGGAGCAAAGAGCAAAGGTTGTTTACGAATACCTTTACAGACAGATTGAGGATAAAAAAGTCCGTGAAACAATTGATTTTTTGCTTAACCGTGAAGAAGCGCATAACGCCTTGTTCCGCGAAGCCTTCAATAAAATTCAGAATACCGGCTCCAACCGTGATTTCGGTACGACAAAAGCGGCAAAAATGTATTTCAGTATGTCGGAGCCTTCTCCGGGCGGCAATCCTTTTTCAGATACCAAAACTACTCCTCCTTCCTTCGGGCAGTAAAAAAATACCACATCGGGTTTCAAACCTTGATGTGGTATTTTTTGTACTTTAAGGCTCTACTGTTCACGGGACAATGCGGACATCGTCCCCTGACCTACAAACTATCCGCTAATTCCCTTCAAACTTTTTCTTATCGTTTTCGCGAATTTCAATTCTGCGTATTTTTCCGCTGAAGGTTTTCGGAAGCTCATCAACAAACTCGACAACTCTCGGATATTTATAGGGTGCCGTGTTCTTTTTAACAAAGTTCTGAAGCTCTTTTTTAAGCTCGTCACTGCCCTGGAATCCGGGACGCAGTACGATTGTCGCTTTTACGTTAAAGCCTCTTATCGGGTCGGGTACGCCCGTTACGGCAACCTCAAGCACCGAAGGATGCTCCATAAGCACGCTTTCTATTTCAAACGGACCTATACGGTAGCCGGACGACTTTATGACGTCATCATTTCTTCCGACATAGCGGAACATACCTTTTTCATCACGGTATGCCGTATCACCCGTATGATAAAAGCCGTCGTGAATGGCTTTTTCCGTATCCTCCTTGCTGAAATTATAACCCGTAAGCACGCCGCAGGGATGATGCAGGGCGCTTTCGTATCTTATGCAGATTTCGCCCGTTGTACCCCTCTGACAGTGACCTCCGTTTTCATCAAGCACATGGACATCAAGACCGGGCACGGGATAACCCATAGCACCCGGAACAGGCTTGCACCAGGGGTAAAGCGTGGCAAGGCAAACGGGCGTTTCGCTCTGCCCGAAGCCTTCGTAAATTTCAAGCCCTGTAGCTTCCTTCCACTTGTTAAATATATCGGGATTGAGCGCCTCTCCCGCCGTACAGCAATGCACAAGCGATGACAAATCATATTTTTTAACATCATTTTGCAAAATAAATCTGTACATTGTCGGCGGAACGCAGAAGGTTGTAATTTTAAACCTTTCTATCATTTCAAGTATCTTTTTGCCGTCAAACTTTTCAAAATCATAGACGAAAAGCGCCGTTTCACCAAACCATTGACCGTAAAATTTACCCCACATACATTTCATCCAGCCCGAATCGGAAACGGTAAAATGCAAGCCTCCGTCAACAACTCTGTGCCAGAAAACGCCTGTCATAATATGCCCGAGCGGATATGTGAAATCGTGTGTAATTATTTTTGGGTAGCCTGTTGTTCCGGACGAAAAAGCAATCATCTGAATATCGTGAATATTGGTGGCGTCCTCCCCTGTCGGCCGCTGCCAGACATCGCTTGCGGCGTCGAAGCCCGCTTCAAAATCAATCCAGCCTTCACCTGCCGCCTTATGCTTTGTAACCATTTTCATCTCAACGGTTTCGTATTTGCCTTCGCCCTCATCATAATACTGCGTACAGTCACCATCGCCCGTTATTACAACGCATTTGATTTTGGCAACATTACATCTGTAAATATAATCCTTTGCTTTAAGCATATTTGTTGCCGGAATCATAACAGCGCCTATTTTGTGAAGTCCAAGCGTTAAAACCCAAAAAAGATAGCTGCGTTTTAAAACAAAAAGCACTCTATCGCCTTTTTTTATACCGACAGATTTAAAATAGTTTGCCGCCTTGTTTGACATAAGCATAATATCCTTAAAAGTAAAACGTTTTACTTCCTCGTCATTTGATACCCAAATCATAGCGAGCTTATCGGGCTTCTGCGTACCAAGCACATCAATAACATCATACGCAAAATTAAAATCATCATCAAATTGAAGCCTGTAATTTTGCTGCGCGTCTTCAAGAGATTTAAAATCATCTCTGTGTTTTCCTATATATTTTTCGTAAATCGGCATTGTCGTTTATCCTCCTATTTTATAACAACGGCAATGAATTTTGTCGGCTCATTTCCCATAGCCTTTTCGGCATGGGGAACACTCGAATCAAAATATACACTGTCGCCTTCTTCAAGCACATATGAAATATCACCTATAAAAAACTGCATTGTGCCCGAGACGACA
>CACZTG010000268.1 GCA_902783995.1 uncultured Ruminococcus sp.
ATAGTTTAGAATTGCTTCCTCGTTTTCTGTTACAATCAGCAGCATTTTTTCGGAATTAAGCCACTGTATTACCTTATCAACAATTATCGAATGAGCAAGAACACCTATAACAGATATAAAACAAGTTTTAAGCCCAAACAGCCATGCGGCGCAAAGCGCTATAATCAAATTAAACACCATTAACGCATTGCCTACCGTATAATGCGTCTTTTTATCTACAATAAGCGCAAAAATTTCAATACCGCCCGTACTTCCGCCTGCGTTTATTACAATTCCGGCTCCCACGCCGCAAAGTATTACCGATAAAATAAGCTCTGTAAGAGTTTCATCGGTAAGTGGAACGTCTAATTTTACAGTTTGCTCCAACAGAACAATAACAGCCGAATAAACTATTGAGCAGTAAACTGTTTTCCAGCTGAAGCTTTTGCCTAAAAATATCCATCCGGCAATAATACAAATTGTGTTGATTATCGTAACAAACCAACCTTTTGTTATGCTTTCAAAAAGCTTTGACAGTATTATGGCAAGACCTGACGCACCGCCCACAACAAAATTGTTCGGCATTCTGAAAAAGTATATCCCCGCCGCAAACATTACTGAGCCAAAGGTTAATAATATTATTTGTGTGTGTTTTCTGCTCATGTCTCACCTTTTATATTTTTAATATACAACCTGTTTAATCTAAACAAACAGGCTGTCGTATTTTGTTGTTTCAAGAAGCATTCCTTCCGAGCTTTCTCCGCCATACCATAAAAGCTCTTCATCAAGCTCTTCAATGCTAGGAATTATGTTATTGCAATATTCGGTGATTCTCCTTTGTGCTGTCCTCAGTCTTAAAAGAGCACCGCCAATTCTTATTTCAAATCTGTCAAAACCAAACGGTTTATTTGTTTCATGCCACAGCTTATATAAAATATTGTGATATTTTTCATAATCCGAATAAAGCTCATCAAGCACCTTAACATATTCGAGAAGAAGCTTCTTATCACCTTTTCCGTAAGCGTTTCTGATATTTATACCGATGTCGCATTTTTTTATCAATAATTCCACCAGAGTTTTATAATACTCAAACAAGGTTTCCATTCCGTCTTGTATTTTAAGCGAATTTATTTCTTTCAATTTTTCGGTATATATTGATTTCAGGTCGTAGCAGGCATTATTCTTATCAAACAGCCCGCAAAGAACATCCTGAAACAAAACTTGCTTTGAAACTCCGAGTGCATCGCGTTTTTTTGCATCAATGCTGTCGAGGTCAAGCGCATAAAAAGCCTCCGCATCATATCCTGTGCATAATTTAAAATTACTGTTAAGAATGTCCATATTAACGCTTTTGTTATAATTATATTCGGCAAACAGCTGTATGCCGGGTAAAAGTGAGTTAAAATTAACCTCGCCGCCGTCATCGTGCCATATCGTAACAAAAATATTCTCTATACTTTCCTCACTGCAAGCGGAAAGAGCCGGAAAAGTTGTTTCAAATGTTTTTGAATATAACGGTCCGAGACCTCTGGGTGCCCACGCGCAGCCCGCAAAAATAATTTTATCACTAAGCATTTTATGTTTTCTTAACATAGTCTTATAAAAGCTTTTATCTTCGTGATAATAATCCCAATATACTAGCGACATACTATTCGGTATCTTCTCCGGAACCCATTCCGGAATTTTTGTGTTAAGGTCATAATAATCCCGTTTCGCGGAGCCGATTTTGAAAAACATATCACTCCACATCATAGGTTTAAACCCGTATTTTCCGGTAATATCAAGAACCCTTGCTATATGTCTTGTCATAATTTCAAATCTGTCGCAGTAGCCGTGTTTGTTAAGATATTCGCCAAGACCCACACCTTCCGCCTCGTCCATTCCGATATGAATTTTGTCGGTATCACATATATCTCGCCAAAATTTAATCATACTTTCAATAAAAACGTATGACTTTTCCTCATCAATAAGCAAAATGTCGCTTGCATCTTTCATATCTGCGGCATATTCCCATCGAAGCGTTTTTTCAAGGTGTCCAAGCGTCTGAATGCAAGGAATAAGCTCAATACCAAGAAGCTTTGCGGTATATGAAATTTCTTTTAATTCGGCTTTTGTATATCTTCCGCGCATATATCCAAAATATGGATATTCGCTAAGCTCATAAACATCTTCGGTATAAAGCATTAACGTATTCATACCCATTGATGCCATACGCGCAATAAGGCTTTTTAACGTTTCTTTTTTAGGCACGGCTCTTCTTGAACAATCAAGCATTAAGCCGCACATTTTAAGCATGCCTTTTTCCGATATATCAATGCGGTTTTCTCCTTGCTCAAGCAAGCCCACAAGCATTGCCACCGCGCGGAAAAAATCATTCTTTTTTCCATATTTGAGCGTGTAGTGATTATTATCGCCTTTTACCGAGTAACCCTCACCGCTTTTCTCAACATCAACGCATATGCCGCTGTCCGAAATATCAAAGCCCCTGACAACCGATACTATTTTTAAGCCTTCAATGATTTCTTCAGCATTGTTACCGCAAATTTTAATATTTACCAATGTTTATCCCTCCAAATACAAGCTGATTTTTACTGTTTTCACTTTACTGTATTTCCTTTTAGTATGACTTTCTCGATTTCAAATTTTTTATTGAAAATAACAATATCGGCTTTAAACGAGTTCGCTATTTTACCTATATTATCAACGCCCAAAATTTTCGCAGACGTTTCCGTAAGCATTTTTATCGTATCGGTAAGCTTAAGCCCATAATGATTTACTCCCCTTTCGAGCAGCATACTGCAGGTTGCGATACTTCCCGCAAAGGAGGAGCGGTCCGGAAGCTTTGCTACGCCGTCCTCGATAATAACTCTGTTTTCGGGGCATATTTCACCGAGGTAGCTTTCTTTTACATCTGTGCCTGCGGGTCTTAATGCATCCGTAACGAGAGCGACTTTATCTGTGCCCTTTATTTTAACCGCAAGCTTTAAAGCGTCAACGGCGGCGTGCTTGCCGTCTGCAATCAGTTCAACCGTTACATTATCGTCAAGGTATGCCGCTTCAATTACTCCCGCTTTTACCTCTTGATTTATTTTTCTTACACTCGGCGTTGCGCTGTACAAATGAGTTACATGCGAAAAACCGTTTTTGAAAGCTTTAAGCGCGATATCGCTTGTTGCGTCGCTGTGACCGAGCGACAGCTTTACACCGTTTTCAAGCATTCTTTTCGAAAAGTAATCCATATTGTCAAGCTCGGGCGCTGCGGTTATTCTCGTTATTATACCTTTTCCTTCCGAAACCAGAAGCTCCGTTTCTTCGACCGAAGGGCTGTGAAGAAGGTGCTCTTTATGCGCGCCCTTTTGGTTTTTTGAAATAAAAGGTCCTTCAAGGTGTATTCCGTAAAAATTCGGGCATAACTTTCTACATTCTTCAAATGTATGGATAAGCTTTATGATATTTTTAATTTCGGATGATACAGCCGTAGGTACGGCTGTTGTAGTGCCGCTTAAAAGGTGCGTTTTTGAAATGCCCAAAAAGGCTTCCTCGGTGCAATCCATAAAATCATATCCGCCGCCTCCGTGAAGGTGCAAATCTATAAAGCCGGGAGAAACATACATTCCTTCCGCGTCCAAAACCTTACAATTTCCGGGAAGACCGCCTCTGAAATCGGAATCAATAATAATATCATCTTTTATAAGAATATCTTTTTTACAAACGGCTTCACCTGTAACGACGTTACCATTTTTTATAAGCAAATAACTCATTTGTTATACACCCTTATTTCGGGAATCGGGCTTTCAAGCGCAACCGACGCGGCATAAAGCATAGCGTCGGGATGATTTTGGAAAAGCGAGCAGGGCACTTTTGCCGTAATTTCGCCGTGTAAAACCTTTCTTAGCGCTCCCGCGTTCCAGTCACGCGGCATACACATTCTGACCTTTTTTGCCATAAACATTTCCTTCATTCCGACGGTTATGCAATACTTCGGTATAGCATCAACATCGCCGCCGCAGTTCATAAAGCAGTTTATTGTTCTTGTTTCTCTCGAAACCTTAAGAACCCTTGTCGGACGGTTTAAAAATTCCTCGTTAGTGCAGCTTTCGTCTTCTTCGGGCGGTTCGTTGAATGCGTAATGTCCGTTAATTCCGACTCCGCCGAATACCATATCGAGCTTGCCGTATTTTTCTATAACCTGCATCGGTATTGCGGGGTGATGCGGGTCGGGGAAATATCTGTTCTCGGGCAGTACGTTAAGCTCGTCGTCGATCTGACTGTAGAAAATCCTGTTCATACCGCCTCTGAACGATAAGGGGCTGTTAATATCTATATACTCTTTATCGTCTGTAAGATACTCGTCCATATTTATAAAAACACAGTTTTTTAAAGATATTCTGTACTTGTTTACAAGATATACAAGTCTTGCGTAAGGACCGAGAGGACCGTAAGGCACTACCATAACGGTAGGCTCTCCCTTTCGGTTATTTTCTTCAATAACCTCAAGAACCTCGATTGCTACCTTCCAGTACATATCGACCTCTGCCTCGCAAACGTTGAGCTTAATGTTTGAGCCTTTGCCAAGCTCTGATTTTGGAATCAAATTTACATCTTTCATTTTTTGGTTTTCCTTTCCTTGTATTGTTAATTTCAAAAAACTTTATACTCTCAAATATTTTTTTCTGTTGTAAACGGAGCAAGCGGCAGTCCCGATTTATTAAAATATGTTCCATGTTCAAAATAGGAATCATAACAATACCGTACATTTTTCGGTTCTTTTATATCATCGTTCCAAACAACAAGCCGTCCGTTTTTATACTCCGACTTTGCAGCTACAAAAATGCCGTCAATTCCGCAAATTTTCATATTTTCATCTTCGCAGCCGAAAAAGCCTTCAGCATTGTTAAGGCTTATGTATATCTTGCCGTCCTTTATTTCAAAATCCTTATATGATGCACATTCGCAATAATTTTTAATCCCGTATGTATAATTTAAAATCTGATTTGAAAGCTGTTTTGCAACCTCCATTTTGCGGTGCGGATGAATATCATAATAATCTCCCACATCGCGGGTTGATGTGATATAAGTTTTTTCGGTAATCCTTGCCGCACGCCACTGCTCCATTCGGAAACGCGCGGGAACAGTTCCGTCCGGATACCGATGAGGTGCAATTTCCACTGTATAAAACGGTATGCCTTTATCGAAAAAAGCCTCACGCCAATACTCTGCCATTAGCTTGAATTTGTCGGCATAATTTCTGTCAAAGCGGCTTGACTCGCCCTGATACCATAAAACTCCGCAAACAGACATAGGCTCAAGCTGCTGCTCTATAAATACACGATAAAAAACAGACGGAGCCTTGAGACTGTATTTGCATAGCGGAAGTTCAACCTTTGACCTTGGAATTACATATTCCCTTTTTATTGTTGCCGCTTCCGGGGGCAAAGCTCTGAAATATTTCTCCGCCGCTTTTTCATAGCCCTTCATGTTTTCGGTATTTTCATTTAATATAAGGTCATATTTTTCCTCTGCTTCTTCGTCCGAAACCTTACTACTGTTAAATATGTCAAGATACTCTTTAAATTCCTCCGTTTCAAATGCTTTTTCTGGTACAAAAGAATCAATCGTTGTACACCCTCTGTTTATACTTATTACTCCTATCGGAATATTTGTTTCTTTATTTATGAATTTTGCCGTATAATAGCCTATTGCCGAAAAATAAAGCGCGCTTTCCTCATCACATATCTGCCACGCCTTTTGTTCATTCAGTGCCCATCCAAACGCCCACGAAGGCTTTGTTTTTGTCGGATGAGTCTCTCTTTTGCAGGTATAAAACCTTATTTTGTCATTATAGCAATTTTTACCTTCCTCTATTCCGCGAAGGTCGCACATAAGTGGCATTTCCATATTTGACTGACCTGCCGCCAGCCATACATCGCCAATCAAAATATCTTTAAGTACAACTGTTTTACCGGCAGCTGAAATTTGCAGTACAAAAGGTCCGCCCTCTTTATGAGGCGAAAGTTCGGCAATCCATTTTCCGTCCTTTAACTTTGCATTTACACTTTCATTGTCAAAGGTTACGGTAACAGCTTCATCTCCCCTTCCGAAAACTCTTATCGGTTTATTTCTTTGTAACACCATTCTGTCGGTAAAAACTTTTGCAAGTTCAAACATACTAATTCACCTTTTAATTCACATTTGCCTTATATTTTTGTCCTCTAAACTTGTATTGTAATCTTGTTGTCGCTTTGAGAGGAAATTCGTACAGTTCTTTTAACTGTGGATTTTTCGTTTTCTATTATAACGTCATAATCTCCGTAAAAAGCTTTAAACACAGCTGTTCCGTTTTCTGTTATCTTGCTCTCCTCTGTATGCCATACCTCGTTAATCAGCTTTTTTATCCTTTTGAAAGCCGGTTTTTCACTCATATCAAACCTCAAAAGGCCCCCGTACCATTTGTTTTCGCCTGCAGTCATATCGCCTTGCGGCGCATATGCCGCATAGCCGTCAACCAAATTCCAGTATATAACCGCTTCCGCTGCGGGATGACTGAAAAATATTGAATATAAGGCTTCTGATAAATCTGCCTGTACTTCTTCGTCCTCTGCTTCACTGCTTAAAGCTCCCAATGTCATTTCGGTTATCTGTATCTTTTTCCCGAGTTGTGCATATTTATCAAGAACACTGTATAAATGAATGGGATTATATTTTGTATTTGCAGCTTCCTTTTCATAGTCTCTGTCATAAAAACAGTGAAACTGCATACCTATCGAATCCAAATGACCCTTTCCACTTTTAATTAACCGTTCAATCTGCATATAATATAGACTTCTGTTTCCCTTAAATGCGTCAATCCATATATTCCAATCATTAATTATAAGCCTGTTATGCGGAAAATACTTTTCAGCCAAATCAAAGCTCCATTCGACAAAATCATCTGTGCGGTAAAACTCCGATTTATCCAGCCATTCCGATAGTCCGCCGGCAATTGATTCGTTTGTAACCTCCCATGAAGGAATTAAATCAGCATATTCGCGGGATAATTCTTTAAACCTTTTTACAAGCTTAACCTTATACTCATTAACGGAAAGATTTTTTGTCCATTCCGGGCGATATAAATCATAGTTTAGGCAGTGTGCTTTCGGCTCTATTCCTTTTTCACTGCAATACTCAAGACAAAGGTCAATTGCAGGTCTTCTGTAAATTTTCGGGCTGTCTTTTCTGAATCTGAGCTTTCCTTCCCCGGGTTCCAAATCATTCCAATAAAAAGGCAAGGTAGCAATATTAAAAGCTTCGGCAAATTTTTCGCGGTATATTTTGTTTTTTTCCTGCGTTTCAAATTCATCAAGCATAAATATATTTGCGCCAAACTTAAACTCATGGGCTTTTTGTTTGATTTTCATTTTGTACTTTGTATTTACGTTATTTCCATAGGAATCCACAAGCTTAAACTCGGCAATGCCTTTTCTGTAAAGCTCTATTCCACTTTTTACTCTGTCATTCATATATTCTTTATACTGTTCAAAATTTTTAAACACAGCTTCATGCCTGTCCATTAATTTCTTCCTCCCGATTAAAAGATATGTTATATTACAGAAAACAGGATAAACGACAGAATAAGCTATCCTTTTACCGCTCCAAGTGTAACTCCGCCGATAATGTATTTCTGGAACACGCAAAAAATTATAAGCGACGGAATGCTTGCAAAAATAAGTCCCATCATATATATATTTGCTGTTATTGACGCATCGCCCTTTAACATAAAAATTCTTGCGGGCGTTGTCATTTTTGCAGGATCTTTAAGTACAAGATACGGAGTAAAATAATTTGCCCAGGTGCCGCTTAACGCACCGATACATACAAATATTACAACCGGCAGGGCAATAGGAACCATAATTTTATAAAAAGTCTTAAAGTCATTGCAACCGTCTATCCTTGCAGCCTCAACGAGGGCTGTCGGTATTGAGTCGAAATTATTTTTAAACAGAATTATATTAAAGCTGTTTGCCGCCGCTCCGAGCCATAACGGGAAATAGGTATCGAGAATGTTTATGTTGGTAACCGAATTTATTTTGTCGTCAATAACAAACGGAAATGAAATATACGACATATATGTCGGAACAGTTCTTATCGCGCTCGGCATCATCATAGTCCAAATCACAAAAACAAAAACAAGTTTTGTGCCTTTAACCCTTAATTTTGATAATACATATCCCGCAAGACCGCATATAAATATCTGAACTACAACATTTCCCAATGAAACAATTATGGTATTTACCATGCTCCTGCCGAGCTCCAGACTTTTCCATGCGGTTGAAATCCTGTTTGCAGCTATAGAAAAAGAAAACTCTTTCGGTAAAAATGCAACGGATGAATATATTTCCTGAGTGGACTTAAACGCCGTTAACAACATCCATATTGCAGGAAAAAAAGTTGTTATGCATAATATAATCAAAACCGAGAACAAACACCAATAAATTGTTTTGCCCTTTAAAGATTTTAAATCATTAGGCATAAGCAGTCCCGGTTTTTTATCTGAAAATGACTTCATTATATATCCCCCTTACTGATTAGCTTCAACCTTCTTATTCAGGTAGAAATAGAAGCATGTTGCGGCAATAAGTATTAAAAATACAATTGTTCCGAGCGCCAACGCCTGACCGACACGTCCCTGAACAAAACCGTACTGATAAAGCTGATAGCCAAGTGATGTTGACGCACCGTTAGGTCCGCCTCCCGTCATAACCATCGGCTCCTGCATTACCTGAAAAACAGC
>CACZTG010000269.1 GCA_902783995.1 uncultured Ruminococcus sp.
AATTGCCGTTCTCATCGTAAAAATCAATCCGCTGTCCGTTTTCATAATACACGGACTTCACGTTTCCGTCATCGTCTAAGTCGGTATAATAGCCTGCCGCCTCGTATGTGCTCATAGAGCCGTCTGCGTTATAAATCAGTTTTGATCCGTCGGAATAGATTTCCTCTTTTCTGCCGTCGGGATATTTCTTGCCTATGGTACCGTCATTAAAATGATATGTTTCTGTGCTGTCTTTGTCCACGGTGACATATGTGCCGTCTTTGTCCACGCCTGTTTTGGAGCCGTCCCCGTTATCGGTCAGAACAGCGCCGCTGTCATACACGGCAGTTTTGGTACCGTCATTGCCGTCAAATGTGATATTGTTGCCGTCGAATGGATTTGTATCGGGAATGTGTTTTGTATCGTTTCCGGCATTTTTTGCCGCGTCGCCGCCAACATTGTTCGTTACCATGGTTTCGATATTGGTCTGTGCGAGACTTGCATCGGGGTCTTCGGCATTTCCGCTTTCCCTGTCGTATGTCCAATTATTGTCACCCTCATATGCTTCTGTTCCGTTTTGCTCGTCGGAATTTTCCACCGCCGGAAGGTCGGTAAGATCTGTATCGTCGTCAAAGGGGTCGGCAAAAACGGGCTGCACAATAAGCGCCGACAACAGTAAAAATACAAAGAAAGAAGTCATATGTTTTTTCATATCTTATTTCCCCTTTCCGCCACGAATCACAGGAATTATTCTGTTGGCTTTCTCTATTGCGTCAAGCGCTCTTTCGCCTACGCTGTCGTCCATTATTTTTTCCGCATCGGCACCGCCTGCCTCCTTAGCGGCATTTGCAATGCGCGCCCAAATCCGTGCGGCAGCTTCGGTATTGCCCGCCTTTTCAAGCTTTTCTGCATAATCTACCATAGATTGAATGTTTTGCATACCCACAAATTCAGAATTATTTTTGGTTTTGTTCTTGCCACAGGCACATAATGTAAATGCCATAATGACCGCAAGTATCATTCCGACAAAACTGTATAATACCTTTTTCATTAATCAATTCTCCTTAACATAATCCTGCCTTTGCAGTTACTTTTACCGCTGTTTTGCCGCCATAATGTTTTTCAAATTCACTGAGTTTACAAAAAGCTTCGCTTATTTCATATCCCGCTTAAAAACAGCCGTTTCATAGGGGGATAAGATTGTTTTGTTGTCCTTAACATTTGTTCTTGCGAGAATATTTTTATATTTGCTTGAAATCTCAGCCGTTTTGTTTGAAAAATTCTGAACGAAAATAAATTCATCACTCTCGTTTGCCCGTGACACAGCCACAACCTCATCCGGCAGATTCTCCATAACTTTTTCTATACCCATTTCGCTTATAAGCTTATTATAAAAATCCTCCAGAAAATCTCCCTCGTCACGGAAGCCTATATAATATGCCGTACCTTTTCCGTAGCTGTTCTTTGTTACGCAGGGCATACCTTTATAAAAATCCTCATCATATACGGATTTTACTTATATAATCAAGCATACCGACTTTTTCGCTTTTCTTAAACAAATTTGAAACGTAATAAGGCGTTATATTGAAATAATCTCCTATTGTTCCGTCGGATTCGCCGCAAACAATAAATGACTTGTTATCGGAAAACCACGCATTCTGAGTAAAATAGTTACGGGTTGTATCCTCGTACAAATCAAAATACTCTATCTGTCTCCCTGTTTTTCCGTCATTAAATGTTTCATAATAAACATTCTTTGCATTTGCCGCGCCTCCGAAAATACAGCAAATCACCAAAGCACAGCAAAAAATAAAGCGTTTTTTCTTCATAATAACAACCTTCCTTTTTAATTATTTTAACGCATTTCCCGAGCATTTCCCGATTTTATACAACTCATTGTATCATCATTTTGTTCTTTTGTAAATTGACAAAATATCAACTAACGCAGTTTGTGGAGTGACAAAATTATAAATACGATGCCTGTTTTGCCTTCATAGAACTTATTTTTATAATTTTGTCAGCTTAATACAGGATATAAACTTATGTATAATGGATTTGCATATACAACCGGCAAAATAGCTTAAGGCGGACGGATAAAAATTACGATGGAAACCAAAACGAATACAAAATACTTTGTAATTTAAATAGTCCGGTGTTATACGGAAACAAGAGATATCCTTTATGGCTGTTCCCTATAAAAATCTTTGATGCTTTTCGCCATAGTTTTATCTTGACCTATATGTTTGGATATAAAAACCGCGCAATATTATTTGGGACATTCCAACCTTAGTGTTACTCTTGACATTTACACACATCTTAAAAAAAAGAAAACATAGAGATTTCGGAAGTTGAAAAAATTAATAATTATTTGGATAAAATTATGGTGGTTTAAAAACCGAATTACCTGACGCCGATCAGTCAAAAATCAGTCAGATACAAAACTTTGTGAATTTTCGCAAAAATAAAAACAGCTCAAAACCGCAGTTTTGGGCTACAATTTAAAACCCGAACGGTTTTGGATGCACCATGCGCCGCAGGCGCAAATCGCAAAAAGTTGGTAGCGACAGTTTTCCGTAAACGAGTGCGTTTACAAACGAGTAGGAAAACCGAGCG
>CACZTG010000270.1 GCA_902783995.1 uncultured Ruminococcus sp.
GCTGTTTTTATCGGATTTTTCATATATACCGTAGTCCCACCATTTCATACCGTAATAATAGGTATATTCAAACTCTGCTTTTTCTCTCTTTCCGTCGGAGCGGATTTTGAGTATATCGCCCTCATTTATCTCAATTTCTTCAAATTCACCATTTTTTAAGTCCGCAAATAACGGCGAATCAACCAACGCCTTATAGAGTATTTCTTCCGTGCTTGCATATACATAAAGCTTTAATTTGGGAAAGTGCAGTATAGATAACGGCGAATCGCCTTTGACAAGGTAAATATTGTTTTTATCATCAAGTATTGAAAAAGAAAAACTGCCGTCAAGCTGTTCTGCCATATATTTTATGCTATTATAGTTAAGGCTTTTTCGGCTTTCCAAAAGCTGTACCGCAACATAAGAATCGGTTTCAATCTTTGTTTTAGGCAATTTGTGTTTCTTTTTTAACTCCTTGTCATTTGATATAATTCCATTATGTGCAAGGGCGAACCTTGCATTTTGTGTTTTGCCGGAAAATGGGTGATTATTGCAGTTTTTCTTCTCCGAGCCTTGCGTGGAATGTCTTGTATGACCGATTATTGCCTTTACATCATCAGAATGCTTAAAATCAAGCATATATGCCGATTTTGACTCTTTTAAGATTGTAATACCGTTTTTGCCGCAAAAGGCTATTCCGGTTGCATCTGTGCCACGCACGGCAGATTGGATTGCCAATGCATTTGTAAGCTCCGATAAATCTTTGATTTTGTTATCACCGTAGTGTGAAAATCCGAATAAACCGCACATTATTCTTCAACTCCTTCCGTAGTTTCGTCGTTGACATAAAGCCGTTTTTCCTTTAAGTATTCGATAAGCTCTGCTTTTTTGGGTAATATCCGCATTACAAAATCGCTCCATGACATTTCTTCCATTTCCTTATCGGTCATATTGATGGCAAAGTAACAGATTTCATCAACAAGCTGTAGCGTTGCTAAAAATGTCTTATAGCGAAGCGTACCTCTAAAAAGACGAAATTCAATGGTATTGTAGTTTTCAAGATTAACCGCAACATACCGTCCCATACGCTTATCCTTTGCCTTTTTGTATGTTTCCTGTGCCGTGTCGGATATTGTGGCATAACGAGCCGCCCAACGGTTTAGGTTTTCGGGATTTCTCCTTGAAAACTTTACAAGCTCATTCCAATGATGCTCAACAAAATATACCACCCGTCCGATTGCCGCTTCCTGTGTTTCGGTGTCTTTGCCGAATGCGGAGCGGTTTACATGAATATGAAGACCGCAGGTTTGAGTGTTATGGGAGCAGTATTCCATTTCAACCGCCTTTTCAAATACATCAAGCCAATTCATATCGTTTGTGTGATATTCAAGTGTCATAGGGTGACTGACTATTTCAAAGCCGTCATTTATGCTTCCGTCGTGCTTGCAGTAAATTTTTTCATTATTGTAATTTGCAATGTCAAGTAACTTTTCTGCATTTTCGTCAAACTCACCACCTTTGTCGATTTCCAATTCAACTCCATAAAACAAATTGCCCGAACCGTAAAAAATCGGTTCGGGTTTGTAGCCATAAGGTTTAATTGCATTGTTATTAAGCTTTTCAAAACAGTCATAACAGTACGGATAATCCTCTCCGTCCTCGTAATAGGCATCTTCATTATGTATCAGTCTGCCGCAATCCTCACAAGTGGTGTAACAGTATTCATAACAATGAGAGCATAATGTGTAGTTGGAATCGCCCTCTGCATTATCACGCCAAATTCTTTCACCGCAGTTGTCACAAGTTGTTGTCAATTCGTTAAAGCAATGCTCGCACATCACCTGTCCGTCAAAGGTATGTGCATTTTCTTCTTTCAGTACTGCTCCGCATTCGGAGCAAATTAAGTTGTTTTCTTTCATTTGTTAAATCTCCTTTTTCTCTAATATTCCTCTGCTAATAGCATGGTTGAATGAGTTTTGTCATCAATGACAAATATTTTTGCCGTAATCGCAGTACCTGTGTTAAAAACATATTCTTTATTGTATTCAGGCACTTCCTGTGTGTGAGTAATTTTTTGCTTCCCGTTTTCGGAAGACAAAGAAAATACCTGTAGATAGTCATAATCTACAGGCACATTTTTGATAAGCTCCCACATAATAATTTGTAGGAACAAAGGTACGGTATTCGCCACACCCTTTGATATGAATTTTTGATTTTGAAAAATGGTTTTCACCTCCGGCTTTTGTATTTCATTATTATGATATATTATTCTGAAAGAATAGAAGCCGAATAAAACGGAATGAAAAGAACAGTTAATTATACAAAACGAAAGGAGCGGACAGACAATGTTCAATAATGATTATGATGTACTGACAGCTTATGAAGCTATGGACTATTTGGGAGTAGGTGAAAATACTCTGTATAAACTGTTAAATAGCGGCGAGCTTAAAGCATTTCGCATTGGCAGGGTATGGAAGATACCGAGAAAAGAAATAGAAAAATATATTGATAAGAGTATAGAAAGTAATGAAAATCACTAATTTTATTGTACTTTCTTACAAACTTGCGAAAAACTATTGAAATAAATTTAAAATTGTGGTATAATATGTACAGTAAGCCTTGCAAAGCAAGTCTTTGCGGCTTTGCCGCTAATGTACTTGCGTACATTCTGTAATATTGACGGCTTCGTAAAAATGCCCTTGCAAGCAAGCATTTTTACTTATGGTATAATAAGATATAAATAAATAAAAATCGAGGTGCTTTATGTTAAGTATTTCATATAACAAGCTATGGAAATTACTTGTGGATAAAAAAATGAGCAAGGCTGATTTACGAAAATCAGCGGAAGTTGCTCCTAATACAATGACAAAGCTTCGCCGTGATGAGGCTGTTTCTATGTCTGTTCTTTTAAAGATTGCAGAGTGTCTTGATTGTGATATAAGTGATATGTGCGAATTTATAAGAGAGGAGAGCAAATAATGGATTTTGAGCGAATACTTGCAAAAAAAATAAAATACGAACAAAACAAATCTAAAATAGATTCTGTAACGCTTTCTTCTTACGAAAAAGATTTTGAATTGAAATTCACACATAATTCCACCGCTATTGAAGGAAACACTCTTACTCTTATGGAAACAAAGGTTGTGCTTGAAGATGGTGTTTCGATAGGCGGAAAAGAGCTTCGTGAAATTTACGAGGTTGTAAATCATCAAAAAGCATACGGATATGTAAAAAAATGTATAGCAGAAAACAAGCCTTTGACAGAAAATATTGTAAAGGATTTACACGCAATATTGACCGAAAATATAATTGTCGGCGGTATATACAGAAATCAGGAAGTCAGAATCAGCGGTGCCGGTTTTACGCCGCCTGCCGGAAACGAAATGTATGTGCAAATTAAAGCTTTTTATGAAGATTTAAAGAACAAAACTGATTTAAATCCGATAGAGCTTGCCGCTTGGACTCACGCAGAATTTGTGCGTATTCATCCGTTTGTTGACGGAAACGGCAGAACAAGCAGACTACTTATGAATTATCAGCTTATGTTGCATGGTTTTTTACCCGTGTCGGTCGATAAGGAAACAAGACTTGATTACTATAACGCATTGGAA